>NZ_JAEFCH010000014.1:0-94511 GCF_016406015.1 Acidovorax sp. IB03
CAAGCGCGCAAGGCACACCCGCATCTGCCCAGCCACTGGCAGGCACGCCTGATCGAGGTGAGCGTGGGTGGACGGCTGCGCCGCTTCATCACATCCTTGCTGTGTCCCCGCACGCATCCGGCGCAGGAGCTGGCCGAGCTCTACCACCAGCGCTGGGAGATCGAGTTGGGGTTCCGGGAGATCAAGCAGACCCTGCAGGAAGGTGAGCCGGTGCTGCGCAGCAAGCAGCCCGCGCTGGTGCGCCAGGAGCTGTGGGGTGTGCTGATCGCCTACACGCTGCTGCGCCGCTGGATGCGCGAGATGGCAGCGCACGTCCAGGTCGAGCCCCAGCGCATCAGCTTCCACACAGCCAGCTACGCCATCGTGAACTTACTGGCGGTCCCCAGCCTGGACTCTGCCGGCACCTTGCCCAAGCAGTTGGCAGCCCTGTTGGCGCAATCGCGACACTTCGTGCTGCCGCCACGCCGCACTGGGCGCAGCTTCCCAAGGGTCGTCAAAAAACGCGCTTCCAAATTCCCAACGAAAAAAATGCCAGTCAGCTCTTAACTGACTGGCATTGGCCCTCGGGTGCCTTTTTTTATGTGGACAGGTGCGGTGTGGGTCGTCGAGATCGGGGTGCGACGGTCAAGGCCGGCTTCCATCACGCTCCGGGCACAGTGTCTCAAGGCCTCGGGCAATAGAGGCCAATCGCTGTGTGCGCTTCTTGGGTTTGAAGTGATTTATGGCTCTAGCGCCCGTATGTAAAGCGCAGGCAGCTATGAAAAACATAGCAATTCTACAGAAGGCTGTGGCAGGGCTGGAGGCAATGGGACAATGGAGCCCATGACTGCAGCACCCCACACCCTCACCATCACCCGCCCTGACGACTGGCATCTGCATGTGCGCGACGGCGAACCCCTGCACACCGTCGTGCCCCACACGGCCGCCCAGTTTGGCCGTGCCATCATCATGCCCAACCTGCGCCCGCCGGTCACCACGGCCGAGCAGGCCCTGGCCTACAAGCAGCGCATTCTGGCCGCCGTGCCCGCAGGTGTGAGCTTTGAGCCGCTGATGACGCTGTACCTCACCGACAACCTGCCGCCCGAAGAAATCGCGCGCGCCAAGGCCGCTGGTGTGGTCGCCTGCAAGCTCTACCCCGCCGGTGCCACCACCAACAGCGATGCGGGCGTGACCGACATCCGCAAAACCTACAAGACCCTCGAAGCCATGCAGAAGGCAGGCATGCTGCTCTTGGTGCACGGCGAAGTGACCAGCAGCGACATCGACCTGTTTGACCGCGAGGCCGTCTTCATTGAGCAGCAGCTCATCCCGCTGCGCCGCGACTTTCCCGAATTGAAGATCGTCTTCGAGCACATCACCACCAAAGACGCTGCCGACTACGTGGCCGAGGCCGACCGCTACACGGCCGCCACCATTACCGCGCACCACCTGCTCTACAACCGCAACGCCATCTTTGTGGGCGGCGTGCGCCCCCATTACTACTGCCTGCCCGTGCTCAAGCGCGAAACGCACCGTGTGGCCCTGGTGCAGGCCGCCACCAGCGGCAGCCACAAGTTCTTCCTGGGTACCGACAGCGCCCCGCACCCTGCACACCTCAAGGAACACGCCACCGGCTGCGCAGGCTGCTACACCGCGCACGCCGCCATGGAGATGTATGCCGAGGCGTTTGACAACGCGGGCGCGCTCGACAAGCTCGAGGGCTTTGCCAGCTTCCACGGCCCCGACTTCTACGACCTGCCGCGCAACACCGGCACCATCACCCTGCGCCGCGAGTCGTGGACGCCGCCCGAAAGCTTTGTGTTTGGCGAGGCCAACCTCAAGCCCCTGCGCGCTGGCGAAGCGTTGCCGTGGCGCCTGGTGTAGAGCGCATCGACTGGGCTGCCCCCTGGCTGCAGCCCTGGCAGACCCGGGGAGAGCCTCTGGCGGCTGCGCTGCAAGCGGCCGGTGTGCCAGTGCATGCCGCGCTTTCAGCCGCCCCCGCGCCGGTGCGTTTTGTGCCCCAGAGCGATCTGCCCGAGGGGCAGGCCTACGAACAATTCATCTGGGACACCCGCTGCGTGCCCACGCGCGACAACCTGCACGATTTTTTCAACGGCCTGGTGTGGCTGGAATTTCCGCAGGCCAAGCGGCGCATCAACGAACTGCAGGCCCAGGCGATTGCGCAAGACGGCGTGGGCGCGGTGCGCGGCCCGCTGCGTGACGCGCTCACGGTGTTTGATGAAAACGGGGCCCTGCTGCAAGCGCCCGCTGCGCTGTGGCAGGCCCTGCGCGCGCGGGACTGGCAGCGCCTTTTCATCGAGCTGCGCCCTTTGTGGGCCGAGGCCCGGCTGTTGCTGTTCGGCCACGCCCTGCTGGAAAAGCTGGTTTCACCACGAAAACCGATGGTAGCGCACGTCTATCAAGCGCCGCAAGCTATAAAATCCATAGCTGCTTTGGATGGCTGGCTGGCGCAGGCCATGCAGCCCCAGCCCTGGGATGCCAAGCCTTTCGCACCCCTGCCGGTGCTGGGGGTGCCCGGCTGGTGGCCGGGCAACGAAGCGCCGGAGTTTTACGCAGACGCCCAGGTGTTTCGCCCGCCCCGGTGAGCAGACACCAGCCAGGGCCACATCCTGGGCAGGCGGCGTAATTCCCGCCATGGCCTGTGTGATAAGCCCTGCAGTGAGTTTGCCCCTACCATAGCGCGATGCAATCGCGTCCATGAAGGGGCGGCGGGCCGGCAATCCTGCCATCCATGCTTGAACTGCACGGAACCAGCCCCCACATGAGCGAACAAACACTTGTTGTTGACCCCACGGAGAGAACATGAAACGGATCTTGTTATTTGTATTGACCAACCTGGCCGTCGTGCTGGTGCTTGGGGTGGTGGCCAGCCTGCTGGGTGTAAACCGCTATCTCACCGCCAACGGCCTGAACCTGGGCGCGCTGCTGGGCTTCGCGCTGGTCATGGGCTTTGGCGGCGCCATCATCTCGCTGCTCATCAGCAAGCCCATGGCCAAGTGGACCTCGGGCGTGCGCGTGATCGACGGCTCCGGCTCGCCCGACGAGCGCTGGATCGTCGAGACCGTGCGCAAGTTTGCCGACAAGGCGGGCATCGGCATGCCCGAAGTCGGCATCTTTGAAGGCGACCCCAATGCCTTTGCCACGGGCGCGTTCAAGAACTCGGCCCTGGTGGCCGTGTCCACAGGCCTGCTGCAAGGCATGACCCGCGAAGAAATCGAGGCCGTGATCGGCCACGAAGTGGCCCACATCGCCAACGGCGACATGGTGACCATGACGCTGATCCAGGGTGTGATGAACACCTTCGTGGTGTTCCTGTCGCGCGTCATTGGCTATGCAGTGGACAGCTTCCTGCGCAAGAACGACGAGGAAAGCTCCGGCCCCGGCATCGGTTACTACGTGACCACCATCGTGCTCGACATCGTGCTTGGCTTCCTGGCTGCGATCATCGTGGCCTGGTTCAGTCGCCAGCGGGAATTCCGCGCCGACGCCGGTGCAGCCCAGCTGATGGGCCGCCGCCAGCCCATGATCAACGCCCTGGCCCGCCTGGGCGGCATGCACCCCGGCGAACTGCCCAAGAGCGTGGCCGCCATGGGCATTGTCGGTAGCATTGGCAAGCTGTTCAGCACCCACCCACCCATTGAAGAGCGCATTGCCGCCCTGCAAAACGCGCAGCAGCAATAACGACCGGCGCAACGCCTTCTCGGCCCTCAAGGCCGCCGCAGTCTGGTACTGCGGCGGCTTTTTTGTTTTGGGGCTGCTCTCGCGCGCGCAGTGGCAAGCTGGTGTCGGTTCGTTCAAGGGTTCGTCACCATTTGTCGATATCACTTCGGTAGCGGCCGCACCGGTAAGGCCGCGATTGTCATTTCCTCCTCACGAGAACCCTATATCTATCTCCCACGCACGTGTTGCAGTCCGCTTGGCCCTGGCTTTTGGAGTGGTCTGTCTCGTCATGTCCCTGTCGGCAGCGGTAGGCATCTGGCGACTGGCGGGCTTGCAGGACATTGCGGATGACCTGGGCGGTGCATCGTCCGAGCGCGCGTTGCTGGCGCGTTAACTGCACGCGATCGTGGTGCCCAGCTCCGCCCGCGCGGAAACGCTGTTAGAGATCGACAACCCAGCTTACGCCGCGCGCATCGAAGCCGACCGCAAAACCACCTCGGTCCGTTCCTCTGAAGTGCGCAAGCGCCTGGACGAGCTGGCAGCAGATGCGGAGTCTCAGGCGCTGTTCGACGCCATCGACAAGGCTGGCAATGGCTTTCGCACGGCGCGGGATGACCTCGTAAAGCGCCGCAAGGCGGGCGAGGCTTTGCCGCCAGACGCCATTGCCAACCAGCTGCGGCCTGCGGCTGATGCCTATGCGGCAGCGGTGAACAAGCTGGCCGAATTCCAGCGCCAGCGCGTGGCAGAGGCCCGTGAGGCCGCCGCGCGCAGCGAACGCCAAGGCACACGCTGCTGGCGGCGGGCTCGCTGGTGGGCCTGTTGCTCAGTCTGGCCTGCGCTTGGCTGCTGTCGCGTTCCATTCTGCGGCCTCTGGCTCATGCCTCCGAAGTGACCGATCGCATTGCCGAAGGTGACCTCACCTCGGCTGTGCCCGAGCCGCAAACGGGCAGCCGGGACGAACTGCGTGCCCTGTTGGCGCGCCTAGCGGGCATGCAGGCGCGCCTGGCGGAGTTGGTGGTGGGCATGCGCCAGGCCAGTACGTCGGTAGCGGGCGCCAGCAGCGAGATAGCTGCAGGCAACAGCGATCTGTCGGCGCGTACCGAGCAGACGGCCTCCAACCTTGAAGAGATCGCTGCGAGCATGGAGGAACTCCTGGCCACCGTGCGGCACAGTGCTGATGCGGCTGTACAGGCCAACACCCTGGCCACGGATGCCAGCAGCGTTGCCCAGCGCGGCCGTGACGCTGTGGACCGTGTGGTGGGCACCATGGACGGTATCGCACTGTCGTCGCGCCGCATTGCGGACATCACCAGCGTGATTGACGGTATTGCGTTCCAGACCAATATCCTGGCACTGAATGCGGCGGTTGAAGCGGCGCGGGCCGGTGAGCAAGGCCGGGGCTTTGCCGTGGTGGCCAGCGAGGTGCGCAGCCTGGCGCAGCGCTCGGCCACGGCGGCCAAGGAGATCGGTGGGTTGATCAGCGACAGCGTGCGGCAGGTGGACGAAGGCACCCAACTGGTCCACGCTGCGGGCGGCACCATGGGCGAGATTGTCCAATCGGTGCAGCAGGTGGCCACGATCATTGGCGAGATCAGCACTGCCGCCCGCTAACAGACCACGGGCCTGAGCCAGGTGAGCGAAGCCGTGTCGCAGCTTGACCAGATGACCCAGCAGAATGCCGCGCTGGTGGAGGAGTCCTCCGCCGCTGCGCAGGGCTTGCGAGTGCAGGCGCAGCAGCTGGCAGGTTTGGTAGAGGCCTTCCGCCTGCCCGCTGCGGCAGGTGTACTAAAGGCGCTGCGGTGATAGGGGCGCATCAGGCGCGGGTCACCATCAGCCCCAGCCAGGGCCAGTAGGTCAGCGCAAACACCACCAGCAGAACCACCGCCGCCAGCGTGATCACGATGCCGGTGCGCACGAAGTCGCGCGCCTCGAAGGTGTCGGTGCCGTAGGCAATCATGTTCTGCGGTGCGTTCACCGGCAGGATGAAGCCGAAGCTCACCACGAACTGCAGGATCATCGTCATGCCCACGATGTTGATGCCCGGCGTTTGCACGGTGGACAGCACGCTGATGACGATCGGGATCATGGTGGACGCCAGGGCCGTGGCGCTGGCGAAGCCCAGGTGGATGACGATCAGGAAGGCCGACAGCAGCATCAGAATCACGAAGGCCGAGGCCATTTGCAGGCCAAGGTTGCTCACAATGAGCTGCGCCAGCCAGCCAGCGGCCTTGGTCTGCAGCAGCGCAGACCCCACGCTGATGCCCACGGCAAACAGCACCACGGTGCCCCAGGGGAAGCCCTTTTGCGACTGCTTCCAGTCCATCACGCCGATGCGTGGGAACAGCATCAGCGCCACGGCGGCGATGGTGGTGGAAGTGGTGTCAAAGTTGTGCAGCACCTTTTCGGTGGACCAGAACCCCAGCAGCACCAGCACCACCGCCAGCAGCTTCCACTGGTTCAGCGTCATGGGGCCGAGTTCGGCCAGTTGCTGGCGAATGGCTTCCTGCCCGCCAGCAATTTCCTTCATCTCGGGCTCCATCATGCGCGTCATGATGAAGAACAGCGCCACCGTCATCAGCCCGGCAAACGGGGCCGCTGCCACAAACCATTCACCCCAGGTGATCTGGGCGCCCAGCTGCTTTTCGATGAAGCCGATGGCCACCATGTTTTGTGCGGCAGCCGTCTTGATGCCCACGTTCCAGATGCTGGCGGTTTGCGCCGTGGTGATGACCAGCAGGGCGGCAAAGCGGCTCTTGCGGTCCACCTTGAAGGCGAGCACGAAGCCCATCATGATCGGCATGAGGCAGGCCACGCGGGCCGTGGTGCTGGGCACGATGAACGACAACAGAAAGCCCACCACCATGGCGCCGATCACGATGTGGTGCGTCTTGGCCCCTACTTTCGACAGCACCGTGAGCGCAATGCGCCGATCAAGCCCGGTGGCCGTCATGGCCGATGCGATAAAGCACGCAGCTGCCACAAGTGCCACGGCACTGTTGGCAAAGCCCGAAAGCGCGAGGTTCAGCGCCGCGCCGGTGCCCATGTCCGGCCCGTCGGGCTTGGCCACGCTGGGCGCATAGGCCAGCAAAAACACCATCAGCGCAGCAATCACCACCGCGCTTGCCGAATATTCGAGCGCCTCGGTCATCCACACGATCACGGCGAAGGCCAGGATGGCCAGCATCGTCTGCCCCGCCAAGGGCAAGCCCGCCGGGGTGGGCAGCGCCAGCACCAGTATCAGCGCGAGCACCGCGCCGACCAGGCCGAGCCGTTTGGAGAGACTGCCCGAAGGGGCTGCGGGGGTTGCACTGGGCGCGCTGGAAGACATGGAACAACTCCGGTTTGTGAAAGCGCGGGAGCAATCCGCCGAAGGCCACTTCAGCGAGATGCGCGCAGACCCCAAGTGTTGCGCGCTGCCCGGCGCGCGGGTTGATGCAAGTCAGGAGGGGGCGCGGTGCGGCCGCGCCACGGCGTCAGGCGGCGCGCTGTGCCAGCTGCCGGCCGATGAACAGGCGAAACGGCAGCAGCAGCGCCACGCCCAGTGCCAGCTTCACGGCCAGGTCGCCCAGTGCCCAGGTCACCCAGGGGTCCTCGGTGCCCGCAAAGGCAATGCTCCAGAACACGGCGGTGTCCAGCACCGCAGCCAGCAAGGTGGCCACCAGCGGAGCGCGCCACCAAGTGGCATGCCGCAACCGGTCAAACACACCAATGTCCAGCCATTGCGACAGCAAAAAGGCGGTGCCTGAGGCTACGGCAATGCGCGCGGGTGCCAGCACCAGCGATGCCGCTACGGCTGCGGCAAACCCCACCCAGGCCACGCGCCGGGCCTGTGCTGGCCCATGGGCACGGTTGACCAGCTCGCTCACCAAGAAGGCCACCGGGTAGGTGATGGCGCCCCAGGTCAGCCAGTCGTTGATGGGGAACTGCACCAGGATGTTGGAGGCCAGCACCACCACCGCCATGGCCAGCGCTGCGGCGGCAAACTGCGCCTTGCTGGGGCGTTGCAGGGGCGCGACTGTCATGCGGCACCTGTGCCCAGCAGACTGCGCGCCACGGCCTCACCCACCTTGATGCCATCCACACCGGCCGACAAGATGCCGCCCGCGTAGCTGGCGCCTTCACCCGCCGGGTACAGGCCGGCGGTATTCAGGCTTTGCAGGTTATCGCCCCGCGGGATCTTGAGCGGCGAGGACGTGCGTGTTTCCACCCCCGTCAGCACCGCGTCGTGCATGTCAAAGCCCTTGATCTTGCGCCCAAACGCGGGCAGGGCTTCGCGCATGGCCTCGATGGCGTAGCCGGGCAGGGCGGCGTGCAGGTCACCCAGGGCCACGCCGGGCTTGTACGAGGGCTCCACCCCGCCCAGTTGGGTGGACGGCTTGCCCGCGATGAATTCGCCCACCAGCTGGCCCGGCGCGCTGTAGTCGCGCCCGCCCAGCACAAAGGCGTTGGACTCGAGCTGGCGCTGCAGCACGCTGCCCGACAGTGGGTGGAACTGCCCGGCAGGCAGCGCCTCCACGCCATAGGTCTGGCCCAGGTGGGCCTCGAACGCAGCGGGGTCGTGCGGATAGTCGCGCGGGTCAATGCCCACCACCATGCCAGCGTTGGCGTTGCGTTCGTTGCGTGAGTACTGGCTCATACCGTTGGTCACCACGCGGTTCGGCTCGCTGGTGGCGGCCACCACCGTGCCTCCGGGGCACATGCAGAAGCTGTAGACCGCACGGCCGTTTTGTGCGTGGTGCACCAGCTTGTAGTCGGCCGCGCCCAGCAGCGGGTGGCCCGCGTGGCGGCCCCAGCGGGCGCGGTCGATGACGCTTTGCGGGTGCTCGATGCGAAAGCCGATGGAAAACGGCTTGGCTTCCATGGCCACGCCGCGCTCGTACAGCATGGCAAAGGTGTCTCGCGAGCTGTGGCCCAGCGCCATCACCACATGGGAGGCAGCGAGCTCGGTGGTTTCGCCCGTCGCCTGGTTCAGCACCTTGAGGCCGCGCAGGTGGCGTTTATCGCCAGTGCCTTCCACGATGACGTCCGTCACGCGCTGCTCGAAGCGGATTTCGCCGCCCAGCGCAATGATCTGCTCGCGCAGGTTTTCCACCACCTTCACCAGCTTGAAGGTGCCGATGTGCGGGTGGGCGACGTACAAAATTTCTTCGGGTGCACCGGCTTTGACGAACTCGTTCATCACCTTGCGGCCCAGGTGGCGCGGGTCCTTGATCTGGCTGTAGAGCTTGCCGTCCGAGAAGGTGCCAGCGCCACCCTCGCCAAACTGCACGTTGCTCTCGGGGTTGAGCGCGCGCTTGCGCCACAGGCCCCAGGTGTCCTTCGTGCGCTCGCGCACGGTCTTGCCACGCTCCAGCACGATGGGCTTGAAGCCCATCTGCGCCAGCACCAGCGCGGCAAAGATGCCGCAGGGGCCAAAGCCCACCACCACCGGGCGCAGGGGCAGGTCGGCAGGCGCCTGGCCCACCGGGTGCCAGGCCATGTCAGGCGTGGGCTGGATGTGCGGGTTGCTGGCGAACCTGGCGAGCAGCGCGGCTTCGCGCTCGGGCTGGGTCAGCGTGACATCGACGATGTAGACGGCCAGCAGGTCGGCCTTGCGGGCGTCAAAGCTGCGCTTGAAAACGTGGATGTGCGCGATGTCGGAGGCCGGCAGGCCCAGCAGTTGCGAAACGGCAGCGCGCAGGGGCGCCTCGGGGGCCTCGGCCACCGTGAAGGGCAGCCGGATTTCAGAGAGTCGGATCATGGTTTTGCGGGCCCGTGTCGATCGGGCGGCAGGCAAAGTCGAGGGGCCGTGATTTTACCGGGGGTGGCCTTCCTGCGCACCGCCAAACCGTGCGGCGCCCGCCCATGGTGAATGCACTGATTCAAAATTGATAGCTGCAAGCGCTTGTGTAGTAAGCGCTACAGGCCGATTTACCCTAATTTTTGGCAGAAGCTGCTGCACTGTGGCGCCAGCGCAGTTCTGCTGCACCCAGGGCCAGCGACGCCAGCACCAGGGGCACGAAGTAATACAGCGCACGGTAGGCGAGCAGGGCAGCCAGCACCTTGTCCTGCCCCAGGCTGGGGCTGGTCAGCAGGGCAACGCCCACGGCTTCCAGTACCCCCAGGCCCGCGGGAACCCGCAGCACCAGCCCCGCCACGGCGCCCAGCAGCACGGTAGCCAAGGCAGCGGGGTAACTCACCTGCGCCTGCAGCGTGGCCCACAGCGCGGCACCCATCAGCATCCAGTTGCCGGCCGACGCAGCCATTTGCCACAAGGCTACGGGCCAGCGGGGCAGTGCAAACGCGTGGCCCCGCAGCGTGAGGGCACGCCCCGCGCGCAGCGCACACACCACACCGTAAGCCAGTGGAATGCAGCCCAGCAAGGCGCCGCCCAGGCGCCATTGCCATGCGGGTGCACTCCAGCCTGCCAGAGGCGGCGGTGCCCACAGCCAAGGCAGCACGGCAGCCAGCAGCAGGTAGCCTACCCAGTTGGTCAATACGCTGGTGCCCACCACCTGGCCGATGGTGCCCGCATCCACCCCGCGCCGCGCATAGAGCCGGTAGCGCACGCCCACCCCTCCCACGAGCGAGCCCAGGTTCAGTGTGAAGGCATAGCTGGTCATGGCAATGTCCAGCGTGGTGCTGCGCCGCAGGTGGTGCCCGCAGCAGTGGCGCGCCACCAGGTCAAACGTGCCATACAGGCAGTGGCTGGCCAGCGCCAGCGCACCGGCCACGGCGAGGGTGCCCGGGGGCAGGGCACGCAACGCCTGCAGCACGGCGGGCCAGTCCACCGTGCGGGCCTGGCGAAACAGCAACCCGGCCACAAGCACAAAGAATGCCGCGGCAGCCCCGCGTGTCAGCCAGGGCCACCACGGGCGTTGCGCAAGGCTGCGCCAGCCGTGCCGCAGCTCGTGCTGCGGGTGCAGTTCAGGCAGGGCTGCGGGTTGCATGGCGCGTGGGCTCAGCGGCTGGACCGGCTTTGGCCTTGGTGATGACCGGCTCATGGCGGGGCAGCCATCCGGCCCAGGTGGGGAACCAGCGCATGAGGTGGAACACCACATAGCTGCGCAGCAGGCGCAGCCCCTCCCACGGCCCCGAGGGCGAAGCTTGCACCTGGCGGCAGCTGTGGTTCATGAGGTGCGACAGGCGGCGGTGCAGCTGCGCGTTGAAGGCGCGGTCCTGGATGATGACGTTGGCCTCCAGGTTCAGCGACAGGCTCAGCGGATCGAGGTTGCTGGACCCCACGGTGGCCCAGGCCTCGTCCACCAGCGCCACCTTGCCGTGCAGAGGGCGGTCGCAGTATTCGTAAATGCGCACCCCGGCGCGCAACAGGTGGTCATAGAGCAGCGACGCGGCCGTGCGCACGATGGGCATGTCGGGCTGGCCCTGCAGGATCAACCGCACATCCACACCGCGCTTGGCTGCGCGGCGCATTTCCCGAATGAAGCGGTAGCCCGGAAAGAAGTAGGCATTGGCAATCACCACGCGGCTGCGCGCGGCACGCAGGGCCACGCGGTAGTGGCGCTCAATGTCATTGGTGTGCTGTTGGTTGTCGCGGGTGACGAACATGGCGTGCGCCGTGCCCGCGTGGGGGCGCCCCAGCACGCCCGCCTGCCGGGCGCGCTGGCGTTCTGCCTTGGGCAGCACGGCTTGGCGCGTGAAGTGGTGCAAGTGGGCCACCACGGGGCCGCGCACCTGTACGGCGTAGTCCTGCTTGGCCTCGGGGCCGAATTCGGCCACGTGGTCGGCCGAGTAGTTGATGCCGCCGATGAAGCCCAGCTGCCCATCCACCACCACGATCTTGCGGTGCATGCGCCGCAGCACGTTCAGCCGCTGGCCCAGAATGCGCCGCCCCGGGTCAAAAATGCGGAAATGCACTCCGGCGGCCACCAGGCTGCCCACGAACTGTTCAGACAGGTCGGGCGAGCCAAAGCCGTCCACCAGCACGTGCACTTCCACGCCACGTTGCGCGGCGCCCAGCAGCGCTGCGTGCAGTTGCTGGCCTATCTTGTCTTCAAACAGGATGAAGGTCTCCAGCATCACCTCGTGCCGGGCGTTGGCAATCGCATCGAACACGCGGGGGAAGAACTCCTCGCCGTTCTCCAGCAACTCGAAGTGGTTGCCCGGCACCCAGCGGGAGGAGCGCGGTGCAAAGAAGGGGCGGGTCATAGCAGAATCTCCGCTGCCAGTGGGGCGTGGTCCGAGAGTTGGTCCCAGGGTTTGCGGGGCAGCTCCAGCGGCGCGTGCACGGCGGCGTTGCGCACGTAAATGCGGTCCAGCGCCAGCAGCGGCATCGATGCCGGAAAGGTGCGTACCGCACGGCCGAATGCGTGGACGAACACTTCCTCCAAACCGGCTTCGCGCTGCAGCACGGCATGGGCGCGTTGGCGCCAGTCGTTGAAATCGCCCGCCAGCACCACGGGCTCGTCGGCCGGAAAGCCGTTGATCAGATCGCACACGCGCTGCAACTGCTGCTGGCGGTGCGATTCCTGCAGCCCCAGGTGCACGCACACCGCATGCACCGGCAGGTGGTGGCCCGGCGGCTGCAGGACGCAATGCAGCATGCCGCGCCGCTCCGGCCCCCGGATGGAGATGTCGTGATTTTCGTAATGCGTGATGGGAAACTTCGACAGCAGGGCGTTGCCGTGGTCGCCGTTGTCATACACCGCGTTGCGCCCGTAGGCGTATTGCGACCAGATCGTGTCGGCCAGAAATTCGTAATGCGGCACCTGCGGAAAATTGGCCACGCGCTGCGCATGGCGCTGGTGGCTGCCTTGCACCTCTTGCAAAAACACCAGGTCTGCCGCCACACCGCGCACGGCCTCGCGCAGCTCGTGCAGCATGAAGCGACGGTTGAAGGTGGTGAAGCCTTTGTGCACATTCACGGTGAGCACCTTGAACGCAATCGGCAGGGAGGGTGGGGTGGCCATGGGTGAACAAATCGTTGTGAACAAGCCCCTGGGTTGAATCGCGCTACGGGAATCCCAAGGGGTGCAAACGATTGTTGAAGCCACGGGGCTCTACCCGTGTAGGACGGCTGGCCGTGGCGGTGTGCTGCCGTGGCGCAAAAACCAAAGGCCCCGCAGGGCCCTGGTCATTCAGGTGCGTTGCTGCACCGTGAGCGGTATCACGCGGGCAGGAAGCCCTCGACCGACAGGTAGCGCTCGCCCGTGTCGTAGTTGAAACCCAGCACCTTGGCGCCAGCGGGCAGCTCGGGCAGCTTTTGCGCGATGGCCGCGAGCGTCGCCCCCGAGGAGATGCCCACCAGCATGCCCTCTTCGCGCGCGCAGCGGCGGGCGTATTCGCGAGCGGGTTCTGCATCGACCTGGATCACGCCGTCCAGCAGGCTGGTGTCCAGGTTCTTGGGGATGAAGCCCGCGCCAATGCCCTGGATGGGGTGGGGTGCCGGTGCGCCGCCCGAGATCACGGGCGATGCCGTGGGCTCGACCGCGAACACCTTGAGCTGTGGGAACTTGGCCTTGAGCACGCGGGCGGTGCCCGAGAGGTGGCCGCCCGTGCCCACGCCGGTGATGAGCGCGTCCAGCCCATCGGGGAAGTCGGCCAGGATTTCCTGGGCGGTGGTGCGCACGTGGATGTCGATGTTGGCGGGGTTTTCAAATTGCTGCGGAATCCACGCGCCGGGGGTTTGTGCCTGCAGTTCCTGGGCACGGGCGATGGCGCCCTTCATGCCCTTTTCGCGGGGTGTCAGGTCAAACTGCGCGCCGTAGGCCAGCATCAGGCGGCGGCGCTCGATGCTCATGCTGTCGGGCATCACCAGAATCAGCTTGTAGCCCTTGACGGCGGCCACCAGGGCCAGGCCAATGCCCGTGTTGCCTGAGGTGGGCTCGATGATGGTGCCGCCGGGCTGCAGCGCACCCGATTTTTCTGCGTCTTCCACCATGGCCAGCGCAATGCGGTCCTTGACCGAGCCACCGGGGTTGCTGCGCTCGGACTTCACCCACACGTTGGCCGACGGGCCAAACAGGCGGTTGATGCGAACGTGGGGCGTGTTGCCGATAGTTTGCAGAATGTTCTCGACTCTCATGGCGTCTCCTGGAGAAGGGGGGTGAAAAGGTGACGCACATTCTGAACCACTTGTTCTGCCTGCCTGGGCATGTGGATATGCCGCTGCAAAAAGATGCGGATTGGGTGCCAAAAAACCGTCCAGCGCCCGCGCAGAAAGCGGCAGGCGCTATGGTTTTTGATGAGCGTGCCGGCTCAGGGCTTGTGCCCTGTCATCAGGAAAAGCGGGTATTCGCGCCCATTGGAGCGGTGCACGCGCAGCACTTCGGTGAATGCAATGCCCTTCAGCCCCGCCTGCTCGGCCAGCGCCTGCAGTGCATCGGGTGCAAAGCCGAAGTGGTGCACGCCCTTGGCCGCGTTGTCGCCGTGGAAGCTGCCGTCCTCGGCATACAGGTCCACCAGCGCGATGCGGCCGCCGGGCTGGAGCGCGTCAGCAAAGGCCTGCATGAGGGCGCGCGTGTCCGGCACATGGTGCATGGCCATGCAGCTCACGATGGCGTCGTAGCGCTCGGGCAGGCCGTCGAAGATGTCCCGCAGCAGCGTGGTGATGTTGGCAAAACCCTTTTCGCGCAGCACCTGCAGCATGGGGCCGGAGCTGTCCAGCGCGGTGACATGCGCCACATGCGGGGCGATGGCGGTCGCCAGCAGACCGGTGCCTGCGCCAAAGTCCAGCACGCGGTCGGTGGCGGCGAAGGGAACCTGTGCCAGCAGGCGCGGGGGCACGGCGGCCAGTTGCAGTGAGGTGGGGCGCTGGTCCCATTCGCGGGCGCCGGTGTCGAAGTGGGTGGGTTCTGTCATGGCTCGTTGGTGGCTGGTGGAGCATCTATTTTCAATGCCCTCGGCGCAGCGCACGCCATGCTCTGGGATAATCAGCGCCGTGAAGCACGCCAGACCGCCGCTGGTGCAATCTGGGAAACCAGGCACTG
This sequence comes from Acidovorax sp. IB03, assembly GCF_016406015.1. Classification (NCBI taxonomy): domain Bacteria; kingdom Pseudomonadati; phylum Pseudomonadota; class Betaproteobacteria; order Burkholderiales; family Comamonadaceae; genus Acidovorax; species Acidovorax sp. IB03. The sequence goes on from NZ_JAEFCH010000014.1 coordinate 14,589, forward strand.
GAGGAACGTCCGGACTGCACAGGACAGCGTAGCAGCTAATGGCTGCCCACCGTGAGGTGAGGATCAGAGCAACAGAGACGAGTCCCAGGGGAGTGCCGCAAGGTAGACCACTGGGGGTGAAACGGGCAATCTCTACGCGCAGCAATACCAAGTAGGCCAGCCACGGGAGCAGGGCGACCTCTCTCGACCTTGTGGATCCGCGGGGAGAGCTGGCGGGTAGGTAGCACCGAGCCGTGGTGGCGACACCCGGCCCAGATTAATGGCGGTCACACTGCGGGCAACCGTGGTGCACAGAATCCGGCTTATCGGCGCGCTTCACACTTTATTTTCAAGGGCTGGACTGCCAACGCGGTCCGGCCCTTTTGCTTGGGCGCGCTCAATACGCTCAACGCGCGCAATGCGGCGCGTGCCCTTGCTGCAGCTCGGTGGCGCGCTGCACGGTATCGGGGTGGGAGGCGAGCAGCGACCACACCGGGCTCGATTCCCGTGGGGTGGCCGCTTTGTCCTTGGCCTTGGGGGCAGAGGCCGGCTCGGCGGCAGGGGCGGTCGATTCAGCAGGCTTGGTGCCCTTGGGCTTGTGGGCTTCGTCTTCCTCATCGTGCGCAATCGCCAGCAGCAACTGGCCCATGGGTGCCGTGGGCAGCGATGCACGGCCCATGAGGGCGATGGCGTAGCAGTCGGCCTCGCGCTCGTGGCTGCGGCTGTAGGCGCGGCTGGTGAGCAAGGTGGCCCCGGAGGACACCACGCCCGACACATCGCCCAAGGCCAGCCCCAGGCCCATGTTCAGCACGCCTTGTTCCACCACCATGCGCATGCCGTGGCGGTGCACCACGTGGCCGATCTCGTGGGCCAGCACGCCCACCAGGGCGTCGTCGCTGATGCCCTTGTCGGCCGCAGCCTGGACGATGGCGTCTGTCATCACCACCGTGCCGCCCGGCAGGGCAAAGGCATTGGCAGGCATGCCAGAGCGGAACTCCAGCTTGAGCGGCGGCCGGTAACTGGCGTAGCGCTGGGCGGCGTGGGGGGCTTGCTGGGCCAGGGCTGCAAAGCGTGCGTTGAGCTGGGCGCGCCGCTCGGCGGGCAGCTTGCTGGGCTTGAGGAAGCCGTCGTCCAGGCGCTGCAGCAAGTCGCCGGACAGGCGCGTTTCCCACCCCAGGGGCACCCAGCGCGTGAGCTGCGCCGCTGCCCACGGGGTGCCATAGCGGTAGAACAGACCCAGTGCCACGACGGACACCGCCACCGCGCCCAGCAGCAAGGGCCAGCGCGTTTGCATGCGCTGGGCCACGCCGGGCCTGGCGCCCGCAGCCGCCCAGGCGCTGTACCACGCGGCCACGGCGTCCACCTCCAGGCTGCCGCGCTCGCGCAGGTCCACCACCACACGGCGCTGGGGGCGGCGGTCGCTCCAGGCCTCGGGCCAGCCCACCTGGGCGTGGGTGAACACCTGGGGCGCAGCGCCCGGTTCGTTCAAGGGGTGCAGCAGCAGTGAAGGCCCCTTGGCCCCGGCCTGCAGCACCACCATCACGGGGCGTGGCTTGCTGCTGAGCCCATCAAACCAGCGGGCGGGCAGCATGGGGGCTGCGGCCTCTGGGCCTGCGGTGGGGGTCATGCGTCAGCCGATCAGGTCCAGGCCAGCGGCGTCGGCCAGCGCATCGCCCAGGCCACCTTCTTGCTGGCGCACCAGCACGCCTGCCACCTGGTCGGCCCCGCCCTTGATGTGCAGGGTGACCGATTCGAGCTTCATGCGGTATTCGCTCACCCGTGCGAAAGGGCGGTAAAAGCCCAGGGTCAGCAGCGTCAGCACCATGTTCTTCAGGCGCAGCCGCACAAAACGGCCGGCGCGCAGGTTGCACTTGAAGCGCGCGATCTGGCTCACGCCGATGTTGTTCCACAGCAGCTGGAACATGCGCGCCTCGCGGTAGGCGCGGGCGGGGGCCGATGCGAGCAGCAGCAGAAAGAAGAAGCCGATGACGCCCACGATGGCAATCACGATGATCCAGAAGATGTTGCCCTTGCCCGCGCCCTTGCTCATCAGCAGCATGGCGATGGAGCCACCGGCCAGCGCCGTCACGGCCAGCCACACCACCAGCACGCAGGCAATGAACACTGCCACGGTGGCCAGCCATACCTTCACGAAATCGGTGTACACAGGCTTCCAGCGCCCGTGCTCGTTGCCCAGGCGGGCACGCAGCACCAGCAGGCTTTTGTAGTTGTATTCGAGTCGGATAAAGCACAGGATGGACAGCAGCAGCCCCAGGCCCAGCAGGGTGCCCATGGGGGCGGTGAACTGCGGCTTGACCTTGGGGGCACCGCTGGCGGCCGGGCCATCGAGGGCCTGGGCCAGTTCGGGCGAGAGGATCTGCATGCCAAAGAAAACACCAAACCACACCAGCGCCAGGGCAAACACGGGCCAGCTGGCCAGGTACACCTCTTTCCAGCTGGCAGAAAACTGCAGCCGCAGCCCCTTCCAGCGCGTGGCCCCCAGCCGAAAACGCATGGCGCTGGCCCACAGGTAGGGGGCCAGCGCGGCGCCGGCCAGCAGCATCAGTCCCACGGCCAGGTCCTGCCCCGTTTTGGCGGCAATTTGGTAGGCGATGGAAATGAGGGCCAGCAGCACGAAGCCCAGCACCATCTTGCGCTGCTGCGCCGTGAATTCGAGCGGGCTGTGGGCGACCAGGCTGTGGCCGTAGAAATACATGGCGGTGCGCCGGCGCGCCCAGGGGGTGTAGAACCCCAGCGTGACGATGCCCAGCAGCACGTTCACGATCCAGACCCGGAAGTACTCACCGCCGCTGCCGGTGAATTCCATCGGATACGCCTCAATGTTCTGAGACATGAAAACCGACGGCTGTTCTGCAGCGCCGCCTTGGGTGTTGTGGTGCATTCTCTCCCTCCCTTTTGTGGGCGCAGTTTAGCAGCCGACCAGGAGGGGTTTGTTTGAAGCGAAAAGTGCCTTTGGCGCAATCGTGGCAAGCGCTGGCAGCTATGGTTTTGGTAGCTCTGGGGTGGGCGCAGTCAGAACTTTTCCCAGGGCTGCAGGTAGCGCCACTGCCCTTCAGGCACCTTGGCCAGCGGCACCCGCCCGATGCGGATGCGCTTGATGCCCAGCACGCGCAGGCCCACAGCCTCGCACATGGCCGGAATCTGGCCGGGGCGGATGCCCTTCAAGGCAAAGCGCAGTTTGGTCTCGTTTTGCCAACTCACCTTGATGGGGGGCAGTGGCCGCCCGTTGAACGACAGGCCGTGGCACAGGCGCTGCAGCCCGTTGGGCGCAATCTCGCCCGCCACCTCGACGATGCACTCCTGCTCCAGCGACTCAATGTCTTCCACCAGTTTGCGCGCGATGCGCTTGTCTTGCGTGTAGACCACCAGGCCGCTGGCTTCGGTGGGCAGCGGTGTGAAACATTCCTGCTGCTTGAAGTGGCGCTGCAGCACACGGATGCCGCTGGCGTCTTCAGGCAGGTGCGATGCGGCGCTCAGCAGCGTGATGGCCTGCGCTGCGCCCTGGCTGCGGCTGCCGTGGGCAGCAGCGCCCTGCGGCAGGCCCAGGCCCGCTTCAAAGCCCACGGGCTTGTGCAGCAGCAGCGTGACCGGCGTCAGCTCCAGCAGGCTGGCGTCGGGCGCTACGGTGACGACCTGGTCCGGGCGCACGCGCGCGCCGGGGGCTTCTTCCAGCTGCCCGTCCACGCTCACAAAGCCGCCCTCGATGAACTGTTCTGCGGTGCTGCGCGAGCAGTTCAACTGCTCGGCCACCCGCTTGGCCAGGCGGATGTGGTTGGGATCGGGATTCGGTGCGGTCATGGAGGCGGGGCTCGTTTTTCTTGTGGAGGGGGCAGGGGTCAATTGTTGCCGGGTGGCAGGGTGCGGATGCGCTCGACATGGGCCAGCAGCGAACGCTGGGCCACGGGCCACATGCGCGGGGGCACATCGCTGTAGGCGTGGCGCACCCAGTCTTCGGGCGTGCCGTCGGGCAGGGCTTGCATGGCGGCCAGCACTTTCGCTTCGCGCGCCAGGCGGTGGGCTTTGAGCTGCGCGATGGCGCCCCGCGCATTGTCCAGCACATAGCCGTGTGCGGGCAGGATGAATTGCACGTCGTGTTCGGCGCACAGGGCATCGAGCCGGTCGAGCGAGTCGAGGTAGTCGGCCATGTTGCCGTCGGGCGGGTCGATCACGGTGGTGCTGCCGTTGAGGATGTGGTCCCCGCTGAACAGCAGGCCGTCTTCGCGCAGGATCAGGCACAGGTGGTTGGCTGCGTGGCCGGGGGTGTGCACCACTTGCAGGGTATGGGTGATTTCGCCCTCCAGCGCTTTACCAGAAAGCGCCAGCAGCTCATTATTTTGTAGCGCCCTGTCGGGCGTGAACTGGCTCACCACCCGCGCGGTGGGGGCCGATGGCAGGCCCAAAATGGGCGGCTTGGCCCGGCCCGCGCGTTCGCACATCGCTTGCAGCGGGGCTGCACCAGGGGAATGGTCGGGATGCGAGTGGGTGCACACGATCATGCGGATATCGCCGCCCGCAGCGCGCCACAGCTTTTCCAGGTGGTCGGGGTCGGCCGGGCCGGGGTCGATGGCGATGAAGCCGGTGCCCGGCTCACCCACCAGGTAGCTGTTGGTGCCGGGGCCGGTCATCACGCCCGAATTGGGGGCGGTGAGGCGCTGCACGTTCTTGAGCAGCGGCACGGGCCGCTCGCTCTGCCAGTCCAGCGGGTGCGCGATCTGGCCGTCGGGGCACACCAGGGCCAGTTCGCCGAAGGGGGCATCGCCTTCCATGTAGTGCGCTTCCTTGCCGCCCAGCAGCCCGGCGCGGGGGCAGCTGGTCCACAGCGGCTTTTCGTGCGCCAGGGCGGCCAGCACGGCGTCGGTATTGGCAAAGCGGGCCAGCCACTGCAGGGTGCGGATGGTCGGGAAGATCATGAAGAACTGGCCTGCCTCGTGCCGCGCCAGTGCGTCGGCCGGGCGCACCCACACGGGCTCAAACTGCTCGGTTTCGTCGGCCACGGGCTCTTGCCCCTCGGGCATGCGCGCCACCAGGAAGGGCACGGCAAAGCGCCGGGGCAGGTCGCGGTCGGCCGTCCAGTGGGCCAGCAGGAACACGCTGTCGGCGGCCAGGCGCAGGCCGCGGGCGCTGCATTGCTCGGCAAAGGGCTGGTGGCGGTCCAGCGCGGCAATGTCTTGCGCGTCGGCCATCTGGCCTTGGCGGGGGCCGCTGGCATGGCGCGCCAGCAAAATGCCCAGCTCTTCAAAGCTCTCGCGAATGGCCGCAATGGCCTGGGTGAGGTGTTCGTCGCTTTGCGTGGGGCGCCGGTCGGCCACCGGGTGGGCCAGGCGGTCTGCCTCGTCAATGCCCCCGCCGGGGAAGACATACGCCCCCGGCGCAAAGCTGGCTTTGCCAGAGCGCCGGGTCATCAAAACTTCAAGATCGCCGCCCGGCGAGGCATCGCGCAGCAGCAGCACGGTGGCTGCGTGCAGGGGGCTCACGGGCTGGCGGGAGGGGTGCAGGTGCTGGCTGGTGCGTGGCATGGGGCCATTATCGGCACTCTGGCCGGGGGTGCACCCGGCCACACGCTGCGGGGCGGCTGGGCTTCAGCGCGCGGCGCGCAACTGCAGCAGGCGCTGCAGCACGGCGTCGATCACCGTGTTGGCGCCTTCCAGGTTGCAGCTCCACAGCATTTCAAGCAATTCGATCAGCGCAATCGCGTTGTTTTCCATCAAGGCTGCCTGCGATGCAGCCTGGAGGTTGCTGGCCTCCAGATCGTTCAGAACTTCCACCGTCAAACCCATGGGGCACTCCTTTTTTTGCGGGCCCCATGGTAGGCGCTGGGATTGACTGCGGTCATGCCGCGCGCATGATCAAGATCAAACGCGGGCCAGAAACCGCGCCGCCCAGCACCTGGCCGCGGCCGGGCGGGTTCCTGCAGGCGAAGTGCGTGGGGGAGCAGTGGGGCGTGGGGCTCTCGGGGCTGGAGGCCCCATCACGCGGCCGGGCAGCGACGATAATCCGCGCATGCAGATTCGCTTCACCAAAATGCAGGGCGCTGGCAACGATTTCGTCGTGCTGGACGAAACCCAGGGCCGCCTGGGGCTCACGGCTGCGCACTACCGCTACCTGGCCGATCGCCACTTTGGCGTGGGCGCGGACCAGATCCTCACGGTGCGCCGACCCACCGCAGATGCCGCCGCGCAAGGCATCGACTTTGAATACGTGATCCACAACGCCGACGGCGGCGAGGTGGAGCAGTGCGGCAACGGCTCGCGCTGCTTCGCCCGCTACGTGCGCGACAAGGGCCTGACGGACAAGGACACCATCCGCGTGCAGACGCTCAGCGGCGTCATCGCCCCGCGCCTCACACCCGATGGCCGCGTGACGGTGGACATGGGCCGACCCGTGCTGGAACCCGCCCGCGTGCCGTTTGACACCGCCGGCCTGCAGCCCGTGGCGCAAGGCTCAGGGCAAAAATGGCCGCTAGCGCTTGATTTACCTGCGCAACCAGCTACTGTTTTGGTAGCAGTGGTATCCATGGGCAACCCGCATGCTGTGCAATTGGTAGAAGACGTGGACACCGCCCCCGTGGCTGTTTGGGGCCCGCTGGTGGAGCGGCATGTGCGCTTTCCGCAGCGCGTGAACGCCGGCTTCATGCAGGTGGTGAGCCGCAGCCATGTACGTCTGCGCGTGTTCGAGCGCGGCACGGGCGAAACGCTGGCCTGCGGCACAGGCGCCTGCGCGGCTGTAGCGGCCGGCATTCGCCTGGGGCTGCTCGACAACGAAGTGCATGTGGACATGCGCGGCGGCCGCCTCACCATCGCCTGGACCGGCCAGGACACCGACACCCTTTACATGACCGGCCCGGCCACCACCGTGTTCGAAGGCCAGATCGACATTCCAGACCACCTATGACCAGCACCCACGTTCCCCCGATCACCGAAGAAGACATCGCCAACTTTCTGACCAACACCCCCGGCTTCTTTGAACGCCATGCCGAGGTGTTGGCCAGCGTGCAGATCACCAGCCCCCACGGCCAGCGCGCCGTGAGCCTGCAAGAGCGCCAGGCCGAGATGCTGCGCGAGAAGATCAAGGGGCTGGAGCACCGCATCATGGACATGGTGCGCAACAGCAACGACAACACCGCCATTGCCACCAAGGTGCACCAGTGGACCAGCGCCTTGCTGCGCGTGAAGGACCCCTTCGACCTGCCCGAGGCGGTGGTCAGCGGCATCCGCACCCTGTTCGACGTGCCCCAGGCGGCCGTGCGTGTGTGGACGGTGGCTGGCCCCTACATCGACGCTGACTTCACGCAAGGCGCGAGTGAAGACGCGCGGGCGTTTGCCTCGTCGCTGACCATGCCGTTTTGCGGCCCCAACCTGGGCTTTGAGCCTGCGGGCTGGCTGGCACAGGAGGCAGGCGAGCCCGCCCAGTCGCTGGCCCTGCTGCCGCTGCGCGAAGGCGCCATCGACAGCGCCACGCCAGCGTTTGGCCTGCTGGTGCTGGGCTCGCCCGACCCGCAGCGCTTTGACGCCACCATGGGCACGGAATTTCTCTCACGCATTGCGGAGCTGGCCAGCGCGGCGCTGGTGCGGTTGAAGTGACGCCCCCCCTGAGCCGCTTCGCGTCTTCCCCCCCCAAGGGGGGGACGCCACCCCTGGACCGGCAAAGCCGGCTCCACGGTGGCACTGGCCTGGGGCAGCGCCGGTTGCGCACGCTGCGCCACAGTGGGTGCACGGACACCTCGGGGCCTGCGCTCACGGCCTTCTAAATCCCCATGCCCGACGCCCTGGTCGCTTCGCTGCCCACCGATCCGCACGTTCTGCGCTACCTGGAGCATGTGCGGGTAGAGAAGCGGCTGGCGGCGCGCACGCTCACGCTGTACACGCTGGATCTGGAAAAGCTCGCGCAGTTTGCGGCGGGGGTGAATCTGCCGTTGCTGCAACTCACCAGTGCGCACATCCGCCGCTTTGTGGCGCAGATGCACAGCGGCGGGCGCAGCGGGCGGGGGATTGCGCTGATTCTGTCGGGCTGGCGCGGGTTTTACACCTGGGCCGGGCGCCAGGGCCTGGTGGCGCACAACCCGGTGCAGGACGTGCGCGCGCCCAAGGCGCCCAAGCCGCTGCCCAAGGCCCTGGGCGTGGACGATGCGGTGCGCCTGGCCGATTACGAAAACACCGGAGCCGACCCCTGGCTGGAGGCGCGCGATGCGGCCATGGTCGAGCTGCTGTATGGCTGCGGCCTGCGTGTGGGCGAGCTGGTGGGGCTTGACGCCGTGGCCAGCACCGAGGCCCAGCGCGAAGGCCGTGGCTGGGTCGATCTGCAGGCGGGCGAAGCCCATGTGTTTGGCAAAGGCAGCAAGCGCCGCAGCGTGCCCGTAGGCCGGGCGGCGGTGCAGGCGCTGCAGGCCTGGCTGGCCCTGCGGACTCAACCGTTTGGGGCCTCCCCAGCCCGGCTCGACGGGGCCTTGTTTGTGGGCCAGCGCGGCAAGCGGCTCACCGCCCAATCTGTGTGGCTGCGGCTGCGCCAGCGCAGCCAGCTGGCGGGGCTCACCACCCCGGTGCACCCGCACATGCTGCGCCATTCGTTTGCCAGCCATGTGCTGCAGTCCAGCAGCGATTTACGGGCGGTGCAGGAGTTGCTGGGCCACGCCAACATCACTACCACACAGGTCTACACGCGGCTCGATTTTCAGCACTTGGCCAAGGTATACGACGCAGCCCACCCGCGGGCGCGCAAAAAGCCCTGAAGCCTGGCGCTACGCGCTGGTCAGCTACTCAGGCTGCGCTTTGGCGTCAATGCGCGCCGACAGTGGACTCACCCAGCACTGTGTCTGATAGGAACTTCTCGATGTCCAGCAAGATGAGCATGCGTTCGTCCACCGAGCCAATGGCCAGAAGGTGCTCAGGGTCGAAGTTGGAGTCCAGCGCGGGCACGGGGCGCAGCTGCGATGGCTCCAGCGTGAGCACGTCTGACACCCCATCCACCACCACGCCGACCACGCGGTCGCCGATGTTGAGCACGATCACCACGGTGAGGTGGTCGTATCGCACCTCACCCACGCCCAGCTTGATGCGCAGGTCGATGATGGGAACGATCACGCCGCGCAGGTTTACCACTCCTTTGAGGTGCTCTGGTGCATTGGCAATGCTGGTGGGCTTTTCGTACGAGCGGATTTCCTGCACGCGCAGGATGTCCACGCCGTATTCCTCGTTGGCGATCTTGAATGCCAGGAATTCCCGAATTTGGGTCAGCGCCCCGGTGCCACTGGAGGCGGCGGAGAGGGAGGTAGATGTGGCAGTTGCGGCGTTGATCATCGGATGCCCTGGCTTAAATGATAACAATATGAATCAAATTTTATCAATGAGAAAAATTGTGTCAATTTTGACAAATTTTTATTTGACTGTGAGGTCATTCGCCGCTGTTCGGGCCGGTGGCTAACGGGATGGCTGCCTGCACAATCCAGGGATGAAAACGATACGACTCAAGCAAGGCAAAGAACGCTCGCTGCAGCGCCGCCACCCCTGGATATTTGAATCTGCCATCGCCAAAGGCGGTGGCGACAGTGGTGAGACGGTGCGTGTGGAGTCGCACGAGGGGCAGTTTCTGGCTTGGGCGGCGTTCAGTCCGCATTCGCGCATCCGAGCCCGGGTGTGGAGCTTTGATGAAAAGCAGCGCATTGATGCTTCATTTTTCATAGCTGCTTGCGCAAGCTCCATAAGCGCTAGAGCCCGATTTGACGTCAAGAGCGATGGCGTGCGGCTGGTGCACGGTGAGTCTGACGGGTTGCCGGGCCTGATCGTGGACCGCTACGGCGACACGCTGGTGGCCCAGTTCACCAGCGCAGGCACCGAGCGCTGGAAGGCGGTGCTGGCCGATGCGCTGCTGAAAGAAACGGGGCTGAGCAAGCTGTATGAGCGATCGGACGCCAACGTGCGCCAGCTCGAAGGCCTGGAGGCCGCCACCGGCTGGCTGCGGGGCGGGCCTGCGGCTGGGCAGACAGGGCAGCCTGAGCCGCCACTGGAGTTGACCATCCACGAACACGACTGGCGCCTGACGCTGAACATTGCCGAAGGCCACAAGACCGGCTTTTACCTGGACCAGCGCGACAGCCGAAAGCGTTTTGCCGACTGCGTTCTGCGGCTGAACCTGCGCAAGGTATTGAACTGCTTTTGTTACACCGGCGGCTTCAGCGTAGCGGCGCTGGCGGGCATGCGGGCGGCCGAGCAGGCCGGCGGGCTGGGCGGTGGTGTGGTGACTTCCATCGATTCGTCCGGCCCCGCGCTGGAGCGGGCCCGCGCCCATGTTTTGCTGAATGGCTTTGACGTGGCACAGGCCCGGTTCATGGATGCCGATGTGAATGCATCGCTGCGCCAGTTCTTGAAGGACGGCGTGCGCTTTGACGCCATCGTGCTCGACCCGCCCAAGTTTGCGCCCACTGCGGCGCATGCCGAGCGTGCGGCGCGCGCCTACAAAGACATCAACCGCCTGGCGCTGCAACTGCTGGAGCCGGGCGGCGTGTTGTTCACCTTCTCGTGCTCGGGCGGCATCAGTGCTGATCTGTTCCACAAGATCGTGGCCTCCGCCGGGGCCGATGCGGGCGTGGATGGCTACATCACCGAACGCCTGGGGGGCGCACCTGACCACCCGATGACACTGGAGTTTCCTGAAGGGGAATACCTCAAGGGCCTGGTGGTGATGCGCAAGGCCTGAGCGGGCACACTTTGTCGCCCGCAGGGGCTTGACACGATCGCTACACTGGAAAAAACCAGTTCTGCCCCGATCTGCGGGCACGGTATTCCAGCGGGCAGAGGGCTGTGGCCCCCGCCCTAGTTCATTTGAAAGAGATTCCCATGGCACTCATTCCAGTCACCATCCTCACGGGCTTTTTGGGCTCGGGCAAAACCACCTTGCTCAAGCGCGTCTTGACCGAGGCCCACGGCCAGAAGATCGCCGTGATCGAGAACGAGTTTGGTGAAGAAAACATCGACAACGACATCCTGGTGACGGAGTCGAAAGAGCAGATCGTGCAGATGAGCAACGGCTGCATCTGCTGCACCATCCGTGAAGACCTGCGTGAAACCCTGCAACTGCTGGCCGCCAAGAAGCGCAAGGGCTTGCTGGACTTTGAGCGCATCGTGATCGAAACCACCGGCCTGGCCGACCCCGGCCCTGTGGCGCAGACCTTCTTCATGGACGAAGAGATCGCCGAGACGTACCTGATCGATTCCATCATCACCCTGGTGGACGCCAAGCACGCAGCGCAGCAGCTCAACGACCGCCAGGAAGCACGCCGCCAGGTGGGTTTTGCCGACCAGATTTTCCTGTCCAAGACGGATCTGGTGAGTGCCGAGGACGTGGATGCCCTGACGCACCGCCTCAAGCACATGAACCCGCGTGCGCCCATCAAGGCGGTGCATTTTGGCGAGGTGCCGCTCAAGGAGGTGCTGGATCTGCGGGGCTTTAACCTCAACGCCAAGCTGGACATCGATCCCGACTTCCTCAAGGAAGACGAGCACGACCACAGCCACTGCGACCACGACCATGGGCATTGCGACCACGATCACGACCATGGCCATGAGCACCACGACCATGCGCCGGGCGAGGCGTGCAATCACCCCTCGCACCAGCACGGCCACGGGCATGGTCACCACCATCACCACGATGACGACGTCAAGAGCTTTGTCTACCGCTCCGACCGTCCGTTCGACCCCGCCAAGCTTGAAGACTTCCTGGGCGCCATTGTCAACATTTATGGCCCGCGCATGCTGCGTTACAAGGGCGTCTTGAACATGAAGGGCACCGATCGCAAGGTGATCTTCCAGGGCGTGCACCAGCTCATGGGCAGCGATTTGGGCCCTCAGTGGGCCGAAGGTGAGGCACGGGTGAGCAAGATGGTGTTCATCGGCATCGATCTGCCGCAGGACATCTTCCGTCAGGGTCTGGACCAAAGCCTGGTCTGAGGCCGTTTCCCTTGGGGAAACACCGGGGTGTGTTGTATCTGCAACGTTTTCGTTTGCGGCGGCGCAGATCGATACAATCGCGCCCCGGTAAAACCCCGGAAGGCTTGCCATCCGCCCCTGACTGCCCCCGCAGCCGGGGCCTGCCCGTATAGCGAGGAGACCAGGAAGTGAAAGCCGATACCAGCAAACCCAAAGCGGTGACCAAAGCGCCTGCCACTGCGGCCAAAGGTGCTGCCGCCCCGGTATCCGCCAAGGCGACCAAGCCTGCGGCTTCCACCAAGGCTGCCGCTGTCGCTGCGGCCCCCGTGGCCGAGAGCCCGCAAGTTCCGCTGCGCGCCACTCGGCCTTCTTCGCGATTGGCCCAATTGACCGTACCATCGATGGCCCAGACAGTGGCTTCCACCGCTGCCAAAGCTAGTTATCAACACACCATGCCCACGACCGCGCCAGTGCAACCTACCTACACCGCTGCCAAAAAAGACCCCAAGCTCGCCAACAACTGGAAGACCAAGACGGCCGAGGAGCTGACAGACGCTGAAGTGATGGCGATGCCGGACAGCGAGTACATGAACGACAAGCAAATGGCGTTTTTCCGCCTCAAGCTCGTTCAGCTCAAGCAAGACATCCATAACAGTGCCGGTGAAACCACCGAGCACCTGCGCGAAGACACCGTGGTGGTGCCCGACCCCGCCGACCGTGCCACCATCGAGGAAGAGCACGCCCTGGAGCTGCGCACCCGCGACCGCGAGCGCAAGCTGCTCAAGAAGATCGAACAATCGATCGCGCGCATCGACGCGGGCGACTACGGCTACTGCGACGAAACGGGCGAGCCCATCGGCGTGGGCCGCCTGATCGCGCGCCCCACGGCCACGCTGTCGCTGGAAGCTCAGCAGCGCCGTGAGCTCAAGCAAAAGATGTTCGGGGATTGAGGCGGGCTGTATCCTGAGTAGCCTCTTCACCACCGTACCCGCATCACCATGAGCAAGGAAGAAACCCCACCAGCCGGCGGACTGCTGTCCAAGATGGTGAGGTTTGTGCGCAATCCCACCGTGCAGTGGACAGAGCTGGACTCCCTGGCCGAGGACCGGGAGAGCCAGTACAGCAAGCAGATGCTCAAGGAGATGATTGAGCGCAAGCGCCGCAACGACTTTGTGCGCCGCCGCGAGTTCGATCAACTGCGCAAGCTGCGCCAGCGCGAGGTGTTGCAAGGCCATCGCACTGAAGATGCGAGCAATCGGCCTTCGCTCTTCCAAAGCAGCATGGCCTCGCCCGACGAGCGCGCCGTGACGCTCAAGAAGATCGACGAGATTGAAGCCCAGATGTCGCAGCAGTGGTGGAAGAGCAAGCAGTCGGGCAACGAAGCTGGCGAAACCATGCCGCTCACCATGCCCCCTGGCGCAACACAGCCCGCACCGGGGCTGGACACCCAGGCGGCCGATGCCCGAGCATTTGCGCCCACGGCGCCTGTTACCCTGGGCAGCCCGTTGGGGGCCACCAATGCCGCTGCGCCTACGGCCCCCAGCCCGGTGGCGCCCTTGTTTGCCAACGACAGCATGGCGGTAGGCCGCTTTGGCGGTGTGGACGCTGCGCTGCAAGCGGAACCAGAGGTACACCCTTCGTTCAGCCCCACTGTGCCAGGCGGGGTTGCCCCTGTGGCTGTCCAGCTGGAGAGATTCGTGCACGAACCCGATCTTGAAGAAGCGGCCATCAGCTATGCCAACGGCGACCACGAAGGCGCTGAGTCGGGCTTGCTGCAGGTGCTGGAGCAGCACCGGCAGGATGACCCTGAGCAGCAGCTGGAACTGTGGATGACGCTGTTCGACTTGTACCGCGCCACCGGGCAGCAAGACCGCTTTGAGAGCCTGGCCATTGATTTTGCGGCGCAGTACAGCCGCTCCGCCCCGCTGTGGTTCTCGTTGCCTGAGCAGTTGGGTGTGCAAGTTTCCTCGTCTAAGGCGGCTGGTGATGCGCCGGGGCGCCGTGAGTTCAGCTGGAATGCCCCTCAGCGGCTGGCTGTGTCCTCTGTGGCTGCATTGCAGGCCTCTGTCGAGCGCGCGGCTTCCCCTTGGACGCTGGCCTGGTCGCGCATTGCGGGTATTGACGATGCTGCGGTGCCGCTGCTGGCCGATCTGTTCACCCGCTGGGCAGACAAGCAGGGCCAGTTTGTTTTCTCTGGCGTGGACCGGTTGGAAACCCTGCTGGAGATCATGACCCAGTCGGGAGATCGCACCTCCGGCACGGAATGGTGGCGTTTGCGCATGTCGGCTTTGCGCCTGATGGGACGCCCGGATGAATTCGAACTGGTCGCGCTGGACTACTGCGTGACGTTTGAAGTTTCGCCTCCATCGTGGGTGGCGCCCAAGTGCAGCTATTCCGATGACAACGCGTCGGCTACTGCACAGCCACAGGTCAACGAGCGCGACATGCTGGCCTCTGATTTTGGAGAGCTGACATTGCCGCCGCCCATCGACAACGGGCCGGCAGCACTGCTCAGTGGCGTCATTGAGGGCGATGCAGTGCCTTTGCTGCAGCCGCTGCAAGAGTTGGTCAAGCCGGGTGTGCCTCTCGTTATTGCGTGCGACAAGCTCATGCGCATCGACTTTGCGGCGGCTGGCTCCGTGCTTAACTGGGCGGCTGATCTGCAATCGCAGGGGCATGTGGTGCATTTCCAGAACCTGCACCGCCTCATTGCTGTGTTCTTCAACGTGATCGGTATCAACGAGCACGCCTGGGTCATCCCGCGCAAGAACTGAAGCCCTTGCTGCGGCGGCGTTTCTCCTGCGGGAGTGCTTGCAATTGCGCAGACCATCCCCACCTGCGGCAGCTATGGACTCAACACACAACACACCGGTGTTTCATGGCACCACGATCTTGAGCGTGCGCCGCCAGACGCCGCAGGGCATGCAGGTCGCCATCGGTGGCGATGGCCAGGTCACGCTGGGCAATATCGTCGTCAAGGGCTCGGCACGCAAGGTGCGCAAGCTGTACCACGGCAAGGTGCTGGCGGGGTTCGCGGGCGCCACGGCCGATGCCTTCACGTTGTTTGAGCGCTTTGAGGCCAAGCTGGAAAAGCACCAGGGCCACTTGACGCGCGCGGCCATCGAGCTGACCAAGGATTGGCGCACCGACCGCGTGCTGCGCCGCCTCGAAGCCATGCTGGCCGTGGCCGATGCCAGCGCGTCTCTCATCATCACCGGCAACGGCGATGTGCTGGAGCCGGAGCAGGGCATCGTGGCGATTGGATCGGGTGGGGCGTATGCGCACTCGGCTGCCAAGGCGCTGCTGGTCAACACGGATCTGTCCGCGCAGGAGATCGTGAAGAAGTCGCTCGAAATTGCGGGTGAACTTTGCATCTACACCAACATGAACCACACCATCGAGACGCTCTGAGCGGCGACTGCGCAGGTTTACTATTATTTTGATAGCTGCTGGCGCTTTATTAATAAGCGCTAGAGCCATTTTTGATTGAATTCAGGCTGACACCATGTCTTCCATGACCCCCCAGGAAATCGTCTCCGAGCTGGACAACCACATCGTGGGCCAGGCCAGCGCCAAGCGCGCCGTGGCCATCGCGCTGCGCAACCGCTGGCGCCGCCAGCAGGTCGAAGGCAGCCTGCGCCACGAGATCACCCCGAAGAACATCCTCATGATTGGCCCCACGGGCGTGGGCAAGACCGAGATCGCGCGCCGCTTGGCCAAGCTGGCCGATGCTCCCTTCATCAAGGTCGAGGCCACCAAGTTCACCGAAGTGGGCTATGTGGGCAAGGATGTGGACGCCATCATCCGCGACCTGGCCGAGATGGCCGTCAAGCAGACGCGTGAAGCCGAGATGAAGAAGGTGCGCACCCGCGCCGAAGACGCGGCCGAGGAGCGTATTCTGGACGTGCTGATTCCTCAGGCCCGCACAGCGGCCGGGGCTGAGCCCGCTGCCGACAACACTGCGCGCCAGGTGTTTCGCAAAAAGCTGCGCGAAGGCCAGCTGGACGACAAGGAGATCGAGATCGACGTGGCCGATGCCCGCCCGCAGGTCGAGATCATGGGCCCCCAGGGCATGGAGGAAATGGCCGACCAGCTGCGTGGCATGTTCAGCCAGCTGGGCCAGGACCGTCGCCGCACCCGCAAGCTCAAGATCGCCGAGGCCCTCAAGCTCATCACCGACGAGGAAGCAGGCAAGCTGGTGAATGAAGAGGAAATCAAGGTCCGCGCCATTGCCAACGCCGAGCAAAACGGCATCGTCTTCATCGACGAAATCGACAAGGTGGCCGCGCGTCAGGAAACCAGTGGCTCCGACGTTTCCCGCCAGGGCGTACAGCGCGATTTGCTGCCGCTGGTGGAGGGCACCACCGTCTCCACCAAGTACGGCATGATCAAGACGGACCACATCCTGTTCATCGCATCGGGGGCCTTCCATCTCTCCAAGCCCAGCGACCTCATTCCTGAGCTGCAAGGGCGTTTCCCCATTCGTGTGGAGCTGGAGTCGCTGTCGGTGAAGGACTTCGAGGCCATCCTCACCCAGACCCATGCGTCCCTGGTCAAGCAGTACCAGGCCTTGCTGGCTACCGAAGGGGTGACGCTGGAATTTCTGCCTGAGGGCATCACGCGCCTGGCCCACATTGCCTACGAAGTGAACGAACGCACTGAGAACATCGGCGCCCGCCGACTGTCCACCGTGATGGAGCGCCTGCTGGACGAGGTGAGTTTTGACGCCACCCGCCTGGGCGGTCAAACCGTGCGCATCGATGCGGCCTATGTGGATGCACGCCTGCAGTCGCTCAGCCAGGACGAAGACCTGTCACGTTACATCCTTTGATGCAAGAGGGCGCATGTTTGCGCCAATGCTTGCCGTGATTCAGCCCCGCCCCACTTGGCGGGGCTTTTTTATGCCGGTAGCGCGCAAGTCGCCCGGTATCGGGGTGGCATGTCTGCGTCGATGAGAGCCGATCAGGGGTGCCTATCGGCAGGTCACCAAAGTTAACAAGTCCTATCGGCTTGCCTGCGCTTCAGGTATCACTTGCATAGCCTGTTCTAAGTGCTTATTTTTGAACATATTTTCTCACCTAATCACCTTACAATTCGGCGCTAAGTCATTGATTTCATTGAAAAACTTTGTAGCGACCCTGTTGATGAACATGGTTTTCCTGCTACAGTGGAAAAAAGTGCAAATAAGTGGGGGAAAGTGCCATTTGCTCCGATTCGCGGAGTGTCTGGCGGTCCACCAATCTGGGAAATCCATCCGTGTTCCAAGGTGCCTCATCGCTCAGTCTCGATGCGAAGGGTCGGCTTTCCGTGCCGACCCGGCATCGTGACGTCCTGGCGGCGACGGCATCCAGCCAGCTCACCATCACCAAGCACCCGCACGGTTGTCTGATGGTGTTCCCGCGCCCCGAGTGGGAGAAGTTCCGCGAACGCCTGGCGCAGCTTCCCATGTCCGCCCAGTGGTGGAAACGCATCTTTTTAGGCAACGCCATGGATGTGGACATGGATGGAACGGGCCGTGTGTTGATCTCCCCAGAACTGCGCGCAGCCGCAGGCCTGACCAAAGAAGCCGTGCTGCTGGGCATGGGCAACCACTTTGAACTGTGGGACAAGGCCACGTACGACGAGCAGGAGGCACAAGCCATGCAAGGCGAAATGCCCGATGCCTTCAAGGATTTTTCTTTCTGAGGCCGCGGTGACCCCATCTCTTCAACACACCACGGTTTTGCTGCATGAGGCAGTCGATGCCTTGCTGGGCAATGCGGGCCCTGAGCCTTCCGGTACCTGGGTGGATGCCACCTTCGGGCGAGGGGGGCATTCCAGGCTGATCCTGCAGAGGCTGGGGCCGCAGGGGAATCTTGTCGCATTCGACAAAGACCCCGAAGCCATCCAGGAGGCAGCGCGCATCACTGATGCGCGTTTTTCCATTCGGCACGAAGGTTTTCGCCATCTGGGCGAGTTGCCTGCGGGCAGTGCCTCGGGCGTGCTGATGGACATCGGGGTGAGCTCGCCCCAGATCGACAGCCCCGAGCGGGGTTTTAGTTTCCGTTTCGATGGCCCGCTGGACATGCGCATGGATACCACGCGCGGCGAAAGCGTGGCCGAGTGGCTGGCCACGGCCGAAGTCGGGCAGATTGCGGAGGTGATACGTGAATACGGTGAAGAACGGTTTGCTGGCCCCATTGCAAAGGCGATTGTTGCTCGGCGCGAGGAACGGGGCCCCCTTGCCACCACCTCCGAGCTTGCCGAGCTCGTGGCTGGCGCGGTCAAGACCCGCGAGGCGGGCCAGAACCCTGCAACGCGCACATTTCAGGCTTTACGGATTTTCATCAACGCTGAGCTTGAAGAGCTGCAGCAGGCCCTAGAGGCCAGTCTGACGGTGCTGCGCCCTGGCGGGCGGCTGGTGGTCATCAGCTTCCATTCTTTGGAAGACCGCATCGTCAAGCAGTTCATCGCCAAGCATTCCAAAGAGGTGTTTGACCGCCGTGCGCCGTTTGCTGTGCCGCAAGCCATGAAGCTCATCGCGCTCGATCGCATCAAGCCCAGCGAGCAAGAAGTGGCGGCCAACCCCCGCTCACGCAGCGCCATCATGCGCGTCGCGCAAAGGACGGATGCATGATCTTGCATGGCGCACCGCTGTACGCCGCCGCCCCTGTCTGGGGCGGTGAGAGCGTGCGCGTGCGCCGCGTTCAGGAGGCTGCATGGCGCGCCTGAACCTGATGCTCTTGCTGGCGGTGCTGGTGAGCGCCCTGTATCTGGTGCACACGCAGTACCAGTCGCGCCGCTTGTTCACCGAGCTGGATCGCGCGGTGGCCGAAGCGCGCCGCCTGGACACGGAGCACCAGCGGTTGCAGGTTGAAAAACGCGCGCAGGCCACACCCTTGCGCGTGGAAAAGATGGCCCGCGCCCAGCTGAACATGCGCACGGCCACGCCGGCCATCACGCAGTACGTAAGTGACCCTGCCGGGGTTGAGGCCGCTGCTTCCGGTGCCAAGGCCAAGCCTGCGCCTGCGGTGGAGGGCGCGCGATGAGCCGCAGCGTGCTCTACACCTCCAGCCCGTTGCTGGCGAGCAAGACGCCCGTCTGGCGCAGTAAGTTCATCGTGGCGATGATCGGGCTGGGCTTCGTAGGGCTGGGCGCCCGCGCAGCCTATGTGCAGGTGTTTGGCAATGATTTTTTCCAGCGGCAAGGCGAGGTGCGGTTTGCC
Source organism: Acidovorax sp. IB03 (assembly GCF_016406015.1). Classification (NCBI taxonomy): domain Bacteria; kingdom Pseudomonadati; phylum Pseudomonadota; class Betaproteobacteria; order Burkholderiales; family Comamonadaceae; genus Acidovorax; species Acidovorax sp. IB03. Next base: position 33,711 of record NZ_JAEFCH010000014.1, read on the forward strand.
CGCACGCTGGAGCTGCCCGCCAACCGCGGCAAGATTCTGGACCGCAACGGGCTCATCCTGGCGTCCAGCGTGCCCGCTGCCAGCATCTGGGCGATTCCAGAAGACGTGGAGCACGAAAAGCCCGAGGTCAAGGCCAAGCTGCGCCAGCTGGCCAAGCTGATGGAAATGCCTTTTGCCGACCTGATGGCCAAGCTCTCCGACGAAGACAAGACCTTTGTCTGGGTGAAGCGCCAGCTGGACTGGGATGTGGGCCAGAAGATTGCGGCACTCGACATCAAGGGCATCTACCAGCGCAAGGAATACAAGCGCCAGTACCCCGAGGGTGAAGCGGCTGCCCACATCGTTGGCTTCACCAATGTGGAAGACAAGGGGCAGGAAGGCATGGAGCTGGCCTTCAACAGCCAGCTGGCTGGCAAGCCTGGCTCACGCCGCGTGATCAAGGATCGCCTGGGCCGCGTGGTCGAAGGCGTGGGCGAGACCATTCCACCGATCGACGGAAAAGACATGCAGCTGTCCATCGACAGCAAGGTGCAGTTCTTTGCCTACCAAAAACTGCGCGACCAGGTGACCCTGCACAAGGCCAAGGCGGGCAGCGTGGTGGTGATGGACGCCCACACCGGCGAGCTGCTGGCCCTGGCCAACTACCCCAGCTACGTGCCCGACAAGCGCCAGAACCTGACCGGTGAGCAGCTACGCAACCGCGCGCTCACCGACGTGTTCGAGCCCGGCTCGACTATGAAGCCCTTCACCATTGGTCTGGCGCTGGAGTCTGGCCGTGTCAAGCCTGAAACCGTGATCGACACCTCGCCTGGGCGCATCAACATCACTGGCTCCACCATTTCCGACACGCACAACTACGGCGCGCTCACCGTTGAAGGCGTGATCCAGAAGTCCAGCAATGTGGGCACTACCAAGCTCGCCATGCAAATGCCCGCCAAGGAGATGTGGGAAACTTTCTCGGCCGCTGGCTTTGGGCAGAAGCCGCAGATCGGTTTTCCCGGCGCGATCAGCGGGCGCTTGCGTCCCTACAAAACCTGGCGCCCCGTCGAGCAGGCCACCATGTCTTACGGCTACGGCCTGTCGGCCAGCCTGTTCCAGATGGCCCGCTCGTACACCGTGTTTGCCAACGGCGGGCGCGTGATTCCTGCCACGCTGCTCAAGACCGATGAGCCCGCTGTGGGCGTTCCCGTTTTTTCTGAGCGCACCGCCGACCAGGTGCGCAAGATGCTGCAGATGGCGGCAGGCCCCGGCGGCACGGGCCAGAAGGCCCAGACGGTGGGGTACTCGGTGGGTGGCAAGTCGGGCACGGCCCGCAAGCAGGTGGGCAAGAGCTACGCCGCCGGCAAATACCGCGCATGGTTCACCGGCTTGGCCCCTGTTGACAAGCCCCGCATCATCGTGGCTGTGATGGTGGACGAGCCCAGCGCAGGGCAGGTCTACGGCGGCCTGGTGGCCGCCCCGGTGTTCAGCGAGGTGGTGCAGCAAACCCTGCGCATGATGAATGTGCAGCCCGACATGGCCGTCAAACCCCAGATCGTGGCCAACCCGGTGGAGGAGTCGCTGTGACAGCCCCCTTGACCACCCTGCACCAGGCGGCTGAAGCCGTGGCGTGGCTGCGTGCCCGTGTCGCGGGTACCTTGCAGACGGACAGCCGCAGTGTGCAGCCGGGAGACGGCTTCATCGCCTGGCCCGGTGCTGCCACCGATGGGCGCGCCCATGTGGCAGATGCGCTTCGGCGCGGTGCTGCGGCCTGCTTGGTCGAAGCCCAGGGCGTGCAGGACTTTGTCTTCCCCGCAGCTGCGCCCATCGCCGCGTTCAGTGGGCTCAAGGCCGCCACGGGCGAGATGGCATCCCAATGGTTTCACGACCCGTCCCACGCCCTGCAGGTGCTGGCCGTGACGGGCACCAATGGCAAGACCAGCAGCACCTGGTGGTTGGCAGAAGCCTTGAATTTGCTATCAAAAAATGAGCTGCCTGCGCTTGCTGGTTGTGCGGTAGTGGGTACTTTGGGTGTGGGTGTTCCGCCCTCCCTGCTCACCACTGGCATGACCACGCCCGACCCCGTGCGCCTGCACCGGGCCTTCCGCCAGTTTGCCGATCAAGGCTTGGCAGCCTGTGCGATCGAAGCGTCGTCGATTGGCTTGGCCGAGCACCGCCTGGCGGGCACCCAGATCCGCGTGGGTGTGTTCACCAACTTCACGCAAGACCACCTGGACTACCACGGCTCCATGGCCGACTACTGGCTGGCCAAACGGGCCTTGTTCGACTGGCCCGGGTTGCGCGCCGCGGTGGTGAACATCGACGACCCCCACGGCGCGCAGTTGCACGCTGAACTGCTTCAGCGCAGCGGTGCCGCTGCCTTGGATGTGTGGAGCGTGTCTGCCACGGGCAACGCACGCATTGCCGCGCGCGACATTGCCGCTGGCCCGTACGGCCTGCAATGGCTAGTGGTTGAAGGGGCAGAGCAACACTTGCTGCAATCCCGCGTGGTGGGCCATTACAACGTGCTCAACCTGCTGGGCGTGGTGGCCACGCTGCGCAGCCTGGGAGTGCCGCTGGCGGATGCCGTGCACGCCTGCGCGCAGCTCAGCCCCGTGCCGGGCCGCATGGAGCAACTGGCGCTGCCCGGCCAGCCCCTGGTGGCCGTGGACTACGCCCACACGCCCGATGCTCTGGAAAAAGCGCTGCAAGCATTGCGCCCCCTGGCGCAGCAGCGCGGTGGGCAACTGTGGTGCGTGTTCGGCTGCGGGGGGGATCGTGATGCCACCAAACGCCCGCTCATGGGCGCTGCCGCCCAGCACCATGCCGACTGGGTGGTGGCCACCAGCGACAACCCCCGCAGCGAAGACCTCGCCCACATACTGCACCAGATTCTGCAAGGCACTATTGCCGGCGAAACTGTGCGGGTGGAGCCCGATCGCGCCGCCGCCATCGCCCTGGCATTGAACGAGGCCGACCCTGCGGATGTGGTGCTGATTGCCGGCAAGGGGCACGAGGATTACCAAGAGGTGGCGGGCGTGCGCCGCCCGTTTTCAGACATGGCCCAGGCGCGCGCAGCGCTGCAGGCCCGCGGAGGCAGCACATGGGCATGATGACCCTTCAACAGGCCCTGGGCTTTGTTCGCCAGCGCATCCCCAGCGCCCAACTGGTGGGGGACGGCGCCACGCCCCTGGCCCGTGTGCACACCGACACCCGCACCTTGCAGGCCGGCGACCTGTTTGTCGCGCTCAAGGGTGAGCGATTTGATGCCAACGCCTTCCTGCCCCAAGCCCAGGCCAGCGGCGCTGCGGCCGCCCTGGCGCATGGTGGCGTGGCAGCGGCGGGGCTGCCCGGTATTGAAGTGCCAGACACTCTGGCTGCGTTTGGCGCCCTCGCGGCAGGCTGGCGCGCCCAGTTCACTTTGCCGCTGATCGGCGTGACGGGTAGCAACGGCAAGACCACCGTCACGCAGATGATTGCCTCCATCCTGCGGGCCTGGAAGGGCGAGGCGGCCTTTGCCACGCAGGGCAACTTCAACAACGACATCGGCGTGCCGCTGATGCTGCTGCGCCTCACGGCTGCCCACGAGGCCGCCGTGATCGAACTGGGCATGAACCACCCCGGCGAAATTGCCACGCTGGCAGCCATGGCCTGCCCCACGGTGGCCCTGGTCAACAACGCCCAGCGCGAGCACCTGGAGTTCATGCACACCGTGCAGGCGGTGGCGGAGGAAAACGGCTCTGTGCTGGCCTCTCTGCCTGCCGACGGGGTGGCCGTGTTCCCGGCGCAAGACACCTACACACCGCTGTGGCGCCGGTTGGCGGGTGGGCGCCGCTGCATCACCTTTGGGGAAGGTGGCGATGTGCAGTGCACGCAGGCTCTTTGGCAGCAAGGGGCCTGGAGCGTTGCTATGGCCACCCCGGCGGGTGTTGCGCGCTGCCGTCTGCACATTGCAGGCCGCCATAACGTAGTCAACGCCTTGGCCGCCGCAGCCTGTGCGTTGGCGGCGGGCGCGCCGCTGGATGCGGTGGTGCAAGGGCTGGAAGCATTTGTTCCCGTCAAGGGCCGCTCGCGCGCCCTGCGAATCACCCATGGCGGTCGCGGCATCACGGTGGTGGACGACAGCTACAACGCCAACCCCGATTCGATGCGCGCCGCGATCGACGTGCTGGCCGATCTGCCCGCTCCCCAGTTGCTGGTGATGGGCGACATGGGCGAAGTGGGCAACCAGGGCCCCGCGTTCCATGCAGAAGCCGGTGAGCACGCACGCAGCGCAGGCATTTCGCACGTTTACACGCTGGGTGCGCTGTCGGCTCACGCTGCTGCGGCTTGTGGCCCGGCCGCACAACATTTTGAAGACATGGCATCGCTGCAGGCAGCGGTGCGCAAGGCGCTGCCCCAGGTGGGCAGCGTGCTGGTGAAGGGATCCCGGTTCATGAAGATGGAACAGGTGGTGGAGGCGATGGTCGCCACCGCACAAGAACAACAACAGCCCGCCGCAGCAGGTGCGGGGGGCGTGCAGTGATGACTCAGGCAATGAACCAGGTCACGGTGCAGGGAGGATTCGCATGCTACTGATGCTTTCGCAATGGCTGCAGGGGCTCTCGCCCGAGTTCGGCTTTTTCCGGGTCTTCCAGTACCTCACCTTCCGCGCCGTGATGGCGGCGATGACAGCGCTGCTGATCGGGCTGGTGGCGGGCCCGAAGGTGATCCGTGTGCTCACCGCGCTCAAGATCGGCCAGCCCATTCGGGGCTACGGCATGCAGTCGCACCTGTCCAAAAGCGGCACGCCCACCATGGGCGGGGTGCTGATTCTGTTGTCGATTGCGATCTCCACCCTGCTGTGGTTTGACCTGTCCAACCGTTTTGTCTGGATCGTGCTCATTGTCACGTTGGGCTTTGGTGCCATTGGGTGGGTGGATGACTGGCGCAAGGTCGTCAACAAAGACCCCGAAGGCATGCGCTCGCGCGAGAAGTATTTCTGGCAGTCGGTGATCGGGCTCGTGGCGGCCCTGTACCTGGCGTTCAGCATTTCGGAAAGCTCCAACGCCAAGGTGCTGGAGCTGTTTATGAGCTGGGTGCAATCGGGTTTCTCGCTCGATTTGCCGCCCAAGGCTGGCTTGCAACTGCCCTTCTTCAAAGAGGTGAGCTACCCACTGGGTGTGCTGGGCTTTGTCATCCTGACCTATCTGGTCATCGTGGGCTCCAGCAATGCCGTCAACCTCACCGACGGGCTCGATGGCCTGGCCATCATGCCGGTGGTGATGGTGGGCTCGGCCCTGGGCGTGTTTGCCTACGTCACCGGCAGCTCGGTGTACTCCAAGTACCTGTTCTTCCCGCACATCCCTGGCTCGGGCGAGTTGTTGATCTTCTGTGCGGCCATGGCCGGGGCGGGGCTGGCCTTTCTGTGGTTCAACGCCCACCCCGCGCAGGTCTTCATGGGTGACGTGGGCGCTTTGGCGCTGGGCGGCGCGCTGGGCACCATCGCCGTCATCGTGCGCCAGGAAATCGTGCTGGCCATCATGGGCGGCATCTTCGTGGTGGAAGCTCTGTCCGTGATGCTGCAGGTGACCTGGTTCAAGTACACGAAAAAGCGCTACGGCGAAGGCCGTCGCCTGCTCAAGATGGCGCCGCTGCACCACCATTTTGAAAAGAGTGGCTGGAAAGAAACGCAAGTGGTCATCCGCTTCTGGATCATCACCATGCTGCTGTGCCTCATCGGCCTGTCCACGTTGAAACTGCGATGAGTACGCTGGATTCCTCTTCTCTGAACCACGGTGCCGAAGTGCCGGGCGCGGCTGTACCCTCCGGGCTGGAGGAAGCTGCGTTGGAGAGGCAAGAAACGCCCGCAGCGAGCGAGCCTGCTGACAGCGCTGGCCCAGCCGGCGAGGCCGTACAGCCCGCGGCAGAGTGCGCCATGGCGGATGCCCCTGACGAACAACCTGCAGCGGACCCAGCAGCATCTGACAATCTGCAACCCTGCGCGGGTGAACCTCCAGCAGAAGGTGCCGAGCCTGTAGCAGAGTCCACGCCCAGCGTGGCGGTGCTTGACAACTACGTGGCGCCCGCTGTTTCTGCGGCCAAGGCCGCTGCCGATTTTGTCGCCCAGATTTTTGCCGAGGTCCGCGCGAGCGATGTGCCCGAGGGCGCCGCGGCACCCGTGGTCAATGACCTTCCTGTGGCTGAAGCGCAGCCCGCTGAACTGGAGCCTCAGGGGCGTCCCGGCGAAGGCATGGCCCTCATGCAAGGCCAGAACGTGCTGGTGCTGGGGCTGGGCGCTTCGGGCCTGGCCATGGCCCGCTGGTGCGTGCGCTGCGGCGCCCAGGTCACGGTGGCCGATACGCGCGAAGCGCCCCCGCAACTGGCTTTGCTGCAGCAAGAGCTGCCGCAGGTGCGGTTTGTGGCGGGGCCCTTCGATGCATCGCTGGTCGATGGCAAGGGCCTGCATGCGGTGTACCGTTCTCCTGGCCTGAGCCCGGCCACGTTTGCCCCGGTGTTCCAGGCAGCCCAGGCGATTGGCCTGGTCACGGGCAGCGAGTTGACCTTGTATGCTGCAGCGCTGGCCTACCTGCGCAGCCAGCACGGCTACGCACCGTGCATGCTGGCCATCACTGGCACCAATGGCAAAACCACGGTCACATCGCTCACCGGGCAACTGGTGGAGCGTGCTGGCAAAACCGTGGCGGTGGCCGGCAACATTGGCCCCACACTGCTCGACACCCTGGCAGGTCATATCGACGCGGACACATTGCCCCAGGCCTGGGTGCTGGAGCTTTCCAGCTTTCAGCTCGATGGCGTGACTGGCTTTGAACCCACGGCCGCCACGGTGCTGAACATCACGCAGGATCACCTCGACTGGCACGGTGACATCAACGCCTATGCTGCGGCCAAGGCCCGCATTTTTGGCCAGACCGGCCTCATGGTGCTCAACCGCGAAGACCCCGAGGTGATGCAGATGCTGCCCCCGCCCGTGCGGGTGAAGCTCCAGAAGCCACAGCAGCGTGAACACGTCACCTTTGGTGCCGACATGCCGCGCCGGCCGGGCGATTTCGGGATTGAAATCGTCAACGGCATGCCCTGGCTGGTGCGCGCGCTGGAAGCCGACGAAACCCGCAAGCGCAGCCGCAGCGAGGAGGAAGAAGAACTGCACATCCAGCGCCTCATGCCTGCCGATGCCCTGCGCATTCGCGGTCGGCACAACGCCACCAATGCCCTCGCTGCCCTGGCGCTGGCCTCTGCCGCTGGCTGCCCGCTGGCGCCCATGCTCTACGGCCTGCGCGAATACCGCGGCGAGCCGCACCGCGTGGAGCCTGTAGCGTTGGTCAATGGCGTGGAATATTTTGACGACAGCAAGGGCACGAACGTGGGCGCCACAGTGGCCGCGTTGACGGGCCTGGGGGCGGATCGCCGCATCGTCCTCATCCTGGGTGGGGAAGGCAAGGGGCAGGATTTTTCGCCCCTGGCAACGCCCGTGGCGCGGTACGCGCGTGCCGTGGTGCTCATCGGCCGCGATGCCCCGCAGATCCGCAGCGCCTTGTCCGACACGGGCGTGGCCCTGATCGACGCGCCCGACCTGCCCCAGGCCGTGGCCCTGGCCACGCAGCGTGCGCACGCGGGCGATGCAGTGCTGATGTCCCCTGCCTGCGCCAGCTTTGACATGTTCAAAGACTACGAACACCGCGCGCATGTGTTCTGCGACACCGTGCGCAGCCTGGCGCAGGACGCAGGCCAAACCCTGGAGGGCGAGTGATGCCCGCATCCGCCGACACATCCCCCGAATCCGGCACAGGCTTGCTGTCACGCCTGGGCGGCTGGTTTGGCAGCCTGACAGGCAAGGCCGGTGATGTGCTGCCCGTGCGCGTGGGCGGCACGGAGTACCGCCAGTCCACCACCACGCCTGCCAGCGTGCTGGGCTACGACCAGGCGCTGATGTGGGTGGTGGTGGCATTGCTGGCCTGGGGGCTGGTGATGGTGTATTCGGCCTCGATTGCGTTGCCAGACAACCCGCGCTTTGCCAACTACGCCCCCACCCATTTCCTCACCCGGCACATGATGTACCTGGTGTTTGGCTTTGTGGCGGCGCTGCTGGCTTTTCAGGTGCCCATGAAGGTGTGGGAGCGCCTGGCGCCCTGGCTGTTTGTGGGCGCGTTGCTGTTGCTGGTGGCGGTACTCATCCCAGGTGTGGGCAAGGTGGTGAACGGCGCCCGCCGCTGGCTGGCCATCGGCCCCATTGGCTTTCAGCCTTCCGAGGTGGCCAAGCTGGCCGTGCTGATCTACGCCGCCGATTACATGGTGCGCAAGATGGAAGTGAAGGAGCGCTTCTTCCGCGCCGTGCTACCCATGGGCGCTGCGGTGGGCATTGTGGGCGTACTGCTGCTGGCCGAGCCCGACATGGGCGCCTTCATGGTGGTGGCGGTGATTGCCATGGGCATTCTGTTTCTCGGGGGCGTCAACGCCCGCATGTTCTTCCTGATTGCTGGCGTGCTGGTGGGGGCCTTCGCCTTGATGATTGCCAGTTCCCCCTGGCGGCGTGAGCGCGTGTTTGCGTATCTCGATCCGTTTAGCGAGCAACACGCCTTGGGCAAGGGCTACCAGCTGTCGCACTCGCTGATCGCCATCGGGCGCGGCGAGATTTTTGGTGTGGGGCTGGGCGGCAGTGTGGAAAAGCTGCACTGGCTGCCCGAAGCGCACACCGACTTTTTGCTGGCCGTGATCGGCGAGGAGTTTGGCCTGGTGGGCGTGATCACGCTCATCGTCCTGTTCCTCTGGATGACGCGCCGCATCATGCACATTGGCCGCCAAGCCATTGCCCTGGACCGTGTCTTCTCGGGTCTGGTCGCGCAGGGCGTAGCCATCTGGATCGGCTTTCAGGCCTTCATCAACATGGGCGTGAACCTGGGCGCCTTGCCCACCAAGGGGCTGACCTTGCCGTTGATGAGTTTCGGCGGCTCGGCCATCCTGCTCAACCTGGTGGCCCTGGCCATCGTGATGCGAGTGGACTATGAAAACAAGCTGCTCATGCGCGGAGGCCGCGTATGAGGAGTTTGTTTCACAAAAACAAGCTGCAGCAGCGTGCAACGCTGCCGAATGCGAAGCATTCGATGCGCGGAGGCCGCGTATGAGGAGTTTGTTTCATCAAAGCAAGCAACTGCAGCGCGTCAGCGCTGCCGAATGCGAAGCATTCGATGCACGGAGGCCGCGTATGAGCAGCTTGTTTCTTAAAAATATGCGCTGCATTGCACCAGCAATGCGGGCTGCGCAGCAGCCCATGCGCGGAGGTCGCGTATGAGCCAGAAGACTGCTCTCATCATGGCCGGCGGCACCGGCGGCCACATCTTCCCTGGCCTTGCAGTGGCCGAAGAGCTGCGTGCGCGCGGCTGGCGAGTGCACTGGCTGGGCGCGCCCGGCAGCATGGAATCGCGCATCGTGCCCCAGCACGGCTTTGCGCTGGAGCTGATTGATTTTTCTGGCGTGCGCGGCAAGGGTCTGGTCACGCTGGCCTTGCTGCCGCTGCGCCTGCTGCGTGCGTTCTGGCAGGCATTGCAGGTCGTGCGCCGCGTCAAGCCCGATGTGGTGGTGGGCCTGGGTGGCTACATCACCTTCCCGGGCGGGATGATGGGCGTGCTGTGTGGCAAGCCGCTGGTGCTGCATGAGCAGAACTCGGTGGCGGGCATGGCCAACAAGGTGCTGGCGGGCGTGGCCGACCGGGTGTTCACCGCCTTCCCCAACGTGTTCAAGAAGGCCCAGTGGGTGGGGAACCCGCTGCGCACTGCGTTCACGCGCCAGGCGGCACCGGCAGAGCGTTTTGCAGGCCGCACCGGCCCGCTGCGGCTGCTGGTGGTGGGCGGTAGCCTGGGCGCCCGGGCGCTCAACGAGATCGTGCCCCAGGCGCTGGCCCTGATTCCGCCCGAGCAACGCCCCGTGGTCCTCCACCAAAGCGGGGCCACGCAGATCGATGCCTTGCGCGCCAACTACGAGGCCGCTGGCGTGCAGGCCGAGTTGACTCCGTTCATCGAAGACACGGCCAGTGCGTTTGCCCACGCCGACATCATCGTCTGCCGTGCCGGGGCCAGCACCGTGACCGAAATTGCCGCCGTGGGTGCCGCGGCCATCTTTGTGCCATTCCCTTCGGCGGTGGACGACCACCAGACCACCAACGCGCAGTTTCTGGTGGGCGCGGGCGGCGGCTGGCTGGTGCAGCAAAGCGACCTGACCCCCGAGGGGTTGGCCAAAATGCTATTGAATTCAGAGCGCCCAGCGCTTGTAGAGATTGCCGAGAAGGCCAAAAACATGCAAAAAATCAATGCCACCCGCGAAGTGGTGGCCGCGTGCGAGGAGTTGGCATGAGCCTGTCCAAAGTCTTTTCGTGGTGTCCGTTGCCCCGCAAAGGGGGTAGGTGCAAGGCGCACACCGCAAGCCGCACTGGAGTGCGGCGAGGATGGGCAACGCCGCAGATGCCCCCTTTGCGGGGCAACCCTTCGGGCAACGCAGCAAAAGGCCGCACTCGTCGTTGCGCGTCTTGTCCAGGCCACCAGCATGGCCTGCGGCGCGCGCCTCGATTGCAGCCTTTTGATGCCTTGCGGGCACCACGAAAAGACTTTGGACAGGCTCTATGAAACACGCCATTCGCCATATCCACTTCGTAGGCCTGGGCGGTGCGGGCATGAGCGGCATTGCCGAAGTGCTGTTCAACCTGGGTTACCGCATTTCGGGTTCAGACCTGGCCGACAGCGCCACGCTGCGCCGCCTGCAGGGCCTGGGCATCAAGACCTGCCTGGGCCACGCCGCGGAGCACATCGATGGTGCCGACGCCGTGGTGACCTCCACCGCCGTCACCGCTGACAACCCCGAGGTGCTAGCGGCACGCGCCAAGAAGATTCCTGTGGTGCCCCGCGCTCTCATGCTGGCCGAGCTGATGCGCCTGAAGCAGGGCATTGCCATCGCAGGCACCCATGGCAAGACCACCACCACCAGCCTGGTGACCAGCGTGCTGGCCGAGGCGGGGCTGGACCCGACCTTCGTGATTGGCGGCAAGCTCAACAGCGCGGGCGCCAATGCCAAGCTGGGCAGCGGTGACTACATCGTGGTGGAGGCGGACGAGTCCGACGCCTCGTTCCTGAACCTGCTGCCGGTGATGGCGGTGGTGACCAACATCGACGCCGACCACATGGAAACCTACGGCCATGACTTTGGCCGGCTCAAGGGTGCGTTTGTGGATTTTCTGCACCGCATGCCGTTCTATGGCACCGCAGTGCTGTGCGTGGACAGCCCCGCGGTGCGCGAGATCTTGCCCCACGTGACCTGCCCGGTGACCAGCTACGGCTTCTCGGAAGACGCCCAGGTGCGTGCCGTCAACGTGCGCGCCCAAGCCGGGCAAATGCATTTCACGGTGCAGCGGCGCAACGGCGTCACGCTGCCAGACCTGGACATCGTGCTCAACCTGGCGGGCGAGCACAACGTGCTCAATGCCTTGTCGGCCATCGCCATTGCGGTGGAGCTGAACATTCCCGACGAAGCCGTGCAGCGCGCGCTGGCGGGATTCAAGGGCGTGGGGCGGCGCTTCCAGAGCTATGGCAACCTGCCCGCCAAGGACGGCGGCCAGTTCACCGTGATCGACGACTACGGCCACCACCCGGTCGAGATGGCCGCCACGCTGGCCGCCGCGCGCGGTGCCTTTCCTGGGCGCCGGCTGGTGCTGGCCTTCCAGCCCCACCGTTACAGCCGCACACGCGATTGCTTTGAAGATTTCGTGAAGGTGATTGGCAGTGCCGACGCGGTGCTGCTGACCGAGGTGTATGCCGCCGGTGAGGCTCCGGTGGTGGCTGCGGACGGGCGTTCTCTCGCCCGCGCGCTGCGCGTGGCGGGCCGCGTGGAGCCGCTTTTTGTGGACAACGTGGCGGATCTGCCACAGACCATTGCCGACAACGCACGCGATGGCGATGTTGTCATGTGCATGGGCGCTGGTTCCATAGGGTTGGTGCCCGGAAAGGTGGTCGATTTGCTACAAAATAGTGAGCTAGCACCGCTTGCGGGGAAAGCGCAATGACGCAATTGAATACCAATGTTGATGTGAAGGCCCTGGGCAAGGTGGCCGTGTTGATGGGCGGCTCCTCGGCAGAGCGGGAGGTTTCGCTGATGTCGGGCACCGGCGTGCTGCAGGCCCTGCGCTCGCGCGGTGTCGATGCCCATGCGTTCGACCCCTCGGAAACCGATCTGATCGAACTCAAGCGCGGTGGTTACGCCCGCTGTTTCATCGCGCTGCATGGCCGCCACGGCGAAGACGGCACCGTGCAGGGCGCGCTCGAGCTGCTGGGTATTCCGTACACCGGCCCTGGCGTGATGGCGTCCAGCATTGCCATCGACAAGATCATGACCAAGCGCATCTGGCGCTTTGAAGGTCTGTCCACCCCCGACTGGCGTCTGGTGTCCAGCGCAGCGGAAACCGAGCAGGCGCTGCAGGCCCTGGGCGCTCCCATGATCGTCAAGCCCTCGCGTGAGGGATCGACCATCGGGCTGACCAAGGTCACCTCGGCCGAGCAATGCGCCAAGGCGTATGCGCTGGCTTCGCAATACGACCCCGAAGTGCTGTGCGAACAGTTCATCGAAGGCGATGAAACCACCTGCCCCGTGCTGGGCGAGGGGGCTGCTGCCCAGGCACTGCCGGTGATCCGCATCGTGGCCCCAGAGGGCAACTACGACTACCAGAACAAGTACTTCACCGACACCACCCAGTACCACTGCCCGAGCGGCTTGCCAGCGCATGAGGAAGCCGCCATCCAGCGTCTGGTGGAAAAGGCCTTCCGCGCCCTGGGTTGCCGGGGCTGGGCACGTGCCGACATCATGATTCGCGCCAGCGACCGCCAGCCCTTCCTGCTCGAAATCAACACCTCGCCCGGTATGACCGGCCATTCGCTGGTGCCCATGTCGGCCCGCGCTGCGGGGCTGAGCTACGAAGACCTGTGCGTGGGCATTTTGGCCACCGCGTCGCTGGACTCTGCCGCCGGGCATGAAGGAGCCATTCAGCCATGACCGCCGCCATGCCAGCACCGCTGGACGTCAAGCTCATGAACATGACCGCCTCGGTCCTGTTTGTGGGCTGCGCCCTGCTTGTGCTGGCAGCGGGTGCCTGGTGGGTGATGCGCTACCCCGGCTTTGCCATCGCACGCATCGTGGTGCACGGAGACTTGGTGCACAACAACGCTGTCACCCTGCGGGCCAATGTGGGGCCCCGGCTGGCGGGCAACTTTTTCACGGTGGACTTGCGTGCAGCGCGCGAGGCGTTCGAGCAGGTGCCCTGGGTGCGCAAGGCGGCTGTGCGCCGCGAATACCCCGGTCTGCTGCATGTAGAGCTGGAAGAGCACGACGCTGTGGCGTATTGGGGCCCGGAGTCGGGCTCGGCGCTGGTCAACAGCCAGGGCGAAGTATTTGAAGCGAACGTGGGCGATGTCGAGCAGGAAGACCTGCCGCGCCTGTCAGGCCCCGAAGGCAGTTCGCAAGAGGTATTGGCCATGTACGGCGTGGTGGCCCCGGTGTTCAAAACCATGGGGCTGGAGCTGGAGGAGCTGGAGTTGAACGGACGCGGCGGCTGGCGCGCCAAGCTGGCGAACAACGCCGTGGTGCAACTGGGCGGTGGCGACGAGCAAGAGCTGCTGCAGCGCACGCGCCGCTTTGCCCGCACGCTGGCACAGGTGGCTGCGCAATACCAGCGGCGGGCGGATGCGCTGGAATCGGCAGATTTGAGACATGTTGGGGGCTACGCGTTGAAGCTGAGGGGGGTGACCACCACGGCTGGGGTGGAAGCAACCCCCGCCGTGCGCCGGTGACGCCAGAGGCAATGCGCAGCAGAAAAGAACCATGAAGGGCAGAAACTGATATGGCAAGAGAATACAAAGACGTGGTGGTGGGCCTGGACATTGGCACAGCCAAGGTCATGGCCGTGGTCGCCGAAGTCCTGCCCAGTGGCGAGCTCAAGCTGGCCGGGCTGGGTGTGGCACCCAGCAATGGTCTCAAGCGCGGTGTGGTGGTCAACATCGACGCCACGGTGCAGAGCATTCAGCAGGCGCTCAAAGAAGCCGAGCTGATGGCGGACTGCAAGATCCAGCGCGTCTACACCGGCATCACCGGCAGCCATATCCGTGGCCTCAATTCGAGCGGCATGGTGGCCGTGAAGGACAAGGAAGTCACCGCGGCCGACGTGGCGCGTGTGGTGGAGACGGCCAAGGCCATCAACATCAGCAGCGACCAGCGCCTATTGCTGGTGGAGCCACAAGAGTTTGTGATCGACGGGCAAGACGTGAAAGAGCCTATCGGCATGAGCGGCATCCGCCTGGAAGCCAAGATCCACATCGTGACCGGTGCCCAGAGCGCGGCCGAGAACATCATCAAATGCGTGCGTCGCTGCGGCCTGGAAGTGGAGCAGTTGCTGCTCAACCCCCTGGCCAGCAGCCAGGCCGTGCTGACCGATGACGAGCGCGAGCTGGGCGTGGTGGTGGTGGACATTGGCGCAGGCACGACCGATGTGGCCATCTTCACCGGCGGTGCCATTCGCCACACGGCGGTGATCCCGATTGCGGGCGACCTCATCACCAGCGACATCGCCATGGCGCTGCGCACGCCCACGAAGGACGCCGAAGACATCAAGGTCGAAAGCGGCTATGCCAAGCAACTGCTGGCCGACCCCGAAGCCCAGGTGGAAGTGCCAGGCCTGGGCGACCGCAGCCCCCGCATGCTCAGCAAGCAGGCGCTGGCCGGTGTGATCGAGCCGCGTGTCGAAGAAATCTTCTCGCTGGTGCAGCAGGTGGTGCGCGAGTCGGGCTACGAAGAAGTGCTGTCTTCGGGCATTGTTCTCACTGGCGGCAGTTCTGTGATGCCCGGCATGATCGAACTGGGCGAAGATATTTTCCTCAAGCCCGTGCGCCGTGGCATGCCCAAGTATTCCAGCGCACTGGCCGACATGGTGGCCCAGCCCCGTGCTGCCACCGTGATGGGCCTGCTCGAAGAGGCCCGCCTGGCCCGTCTGCGCGGCTTCAAGGTGGCGCAAAAGAGCGGCTCTGTGAAGACCGCGTTTGGCCGTTTCAAAGATTTCATCGTGGGGAATTTCTGATGCAGCACTTCCCCACGACCCTCGCCCGGGAAAGCCCCCACCTGCGCCACCGTGAGCGATGGCGATGTACCGGACCACCAGGCTCACCCCCCGCGAAGTTGACCCCATTCATTCATTGGCAAATCCATACCCGTAAAGAAACAGGAGCTCCCAGATGTCCATCGAAATGATCGAAGCCGAAGAATTCAACCAGGGCACCCAGATCAAGGTGATCGGCGTGGGCGGTGGCGGCAGCAACGCCGTTGAGCACATGATTGCCCGCAACGTGCAGGGCGTGGAATTCGTTTGCGCCAACACCGACGCGCAGGCCCTGACCCGCAGCTCGGCCCACCGCATCATCCAGCTCGGCGGCAGCGGCCTGGGTGCGGGCAGCAAGCCCGACAAGGGCCGCGATGCTGCGGAAGCGGCCGTGGAAGACATCCGCGCTGCCATTGATGGCGCGCACATGCTGTTCATCACTGCTGGTATGGGTGGCGGCACGGGCACGGGCGCTGCGCCTGTGATCGCCCGCGTGGCCAAGGAAATGGGCATCCTGACCGTGGGCGTGGTGACCAAGCCTTTCGACTGGGAAGGTGGCCGCCGCATGCAAAACGCCGACAACGGCCTGGCCGAGCTGGAAGCCAACGTTGATTCGCTGATCGTGGTGCTGAACGAAAAGCTGCTCGAAGTGCTGGGCGATGACATCACCCAGGACGAAGCCTTTGCCCACGCCAACGACGTGCTCAAGAACGCCGTGGGCGGCATTGCCGAAATCATCAATGAATACGGCCATGTGAACGTCGACTTTGAAGACGTGCGCACCGTGATGGGCGAGCCCGGCAAGGCCATGATGGGCACGGCTACCGCCAGCGGCCCTGACCGCGCCCGCATCGCTGCCGAGCAGGCCGTGGCCTGCCCACTGCTGGAAGGCATCGATCTCTCGGGTGCCAAGGGCGTGCTGGTGCTGGTGACGGCCGCCAAGGGCAGCCTCAAGCTGTCCGAGTCGCGCCTGGCCATGAGCACCATCAACGCCTACGCTTCGCCCGACGCGCATGTCATCTACGGCGCTGCCTACGACGACAGCCTGGGTGATGAGATTCGCGTGACTGTGGTGGCTACCGGCCTGTCGCGCCCCAACGCGCGCCGCCAGCCTATCTCGGTGGTGCAGGGCGGCCTGCGTACCGGCACCGACAACATCGCCTACCAGATGCCTGTGGCCGGTGCCATGGGCGCCGTGGGCAGTGCGGTGGGCGTGGCCGGTGGTGCACAGGCGGCGGACTACGGCAGCATGTCGGTGCCCAGCGTGTGGCGTACCAACCGCACCCAGGCCGCAGCCCGTGTGGACGCGCTGTCGTCCGGTGGCATGGACGATCTGGAAATCCCCGCGTTCCTGCGCAAGCAGGCTGACTGAGGCGGCTTGCGGCCGGGGCGCATGGCTATGCGCCCCTGGCTGCCCACCAGAAACTCAGGGCCGCGCAGTCACAGGAGTGCTATGAAAAAGAGAGCTGGTTGCGCTTTATTTGCGGGGCTTTGAGGGTTTTAAGCCTCAAAAGTCTTATGAAATAAGCGCAAGCAGCTATGTAATTAATAGCGTTGTACCCGTACTGCATTGCCCACAAAAAAGCCCCGTCACCGGGGCTTTTTTGTGGGTGGCCAACGCCTTGTGATCAGAAGCTTTCCCAATCGCCTGAGTCTTCAGAGGCGGGCTTGGGGCTGGCCTTGGGCGGCAGCGCCGCTGCGGGCTTGGGGGCGGGGGGCGCGCCGTGACTGCAGGAGACTTGGCCTTGGGCAGCGTTGTGGCGGCGCGGGGCGCAGCAGCGCGGGCTGGTGCTGGTGGAGCGGGTGGGCGTGGCGTGCTGGCCGAGCTGCCATTCACGCGGAACAGCGCGACGACTTCGGTCAGCTTGAGGGCTTGCTCACGCAGGCTGTCGGCGGCGGCGGAAGATTCTTCTACCAGGGCCGAGTTCTGCTGCGTCATCTGGTCAAGCTGGTTCACGGCCGTGTTGACCTGCTCGATGCCCTGGCTCTGCTCCGATGTGGCTGCGCGGATCTCGCCAATGATGTCGGTCACGCGCTGCACGCTGGCCACGATTTCGTTCATGGTGGCTCCGGCGTTGCCCACCAGAGCGGTGCCAGATTCCACCTTCTCGACCGAGGCGTTGATCAGCGACTTGATTTCCTTCGCGGCATCCGCACTGCGCTGGGCCAGGCTGCGCACTTCACCGGCCACCACAGCAAAGCCGCGGCCTTGTTCGCCCGCGCGGGCGGCTTCCACGGCAGCATTCAGCGCCAGGATGTTGGTCTGGAAGGCAATGCCATCGATCACGCCGATGATGTCGGAGATCTTGTTGCTGCTGGCGTTGATGTCCTGCATGGTGGACACCACTTGCGCCACCACCTGGCCGCCGCGCGCTGCCACTTCGGCGGCCGAGGTCGCCATCTGGTTGGCGGTCTGGGCCGAGTCGGAGGTCTGCTTCACGGTGCTGGTCAGCTCTTCCATGCTGCTGGCCGTGGTCTGCAGGTTGCTGGCCGTGTCTTCCGTGCGCCGCGCCAGGTCGTTGTTGCCTTGGGCGATTTCGGTGGATGCCGTGGCAATGCTGTCGGTGGCCGACCGCACTTCTGTCACCAGGCGGCGCAGTGACGTCACCATGTGCGCCAGCCCATCGAGCATGGAGCCGGGGTAGGCGTTGGGAATCTGCGTGTCCAGGTTGCCTTGCGCCACTTGCGACATGATGCCGATGGCTTCGCTGGGCTCACCACCGATTTGGCGCAGCACCGAGCGCGCCACGGTGAAGCCCACACCGCCCACCACCGCCATCAACACCAGCACCAGGTCAGCCAGCAGGGTCTTGCGCACCAGGGCGTCGATGTCGTCGGTGTACAGCCCCGAGCCCACCATCCAGTTCCAGCCATCCACGCGAATCACGTAATGCAGCTTGGGCACCAGCGCCTGCTGGCCCGGCCGCGCAAACATGGTGGGCACGAACACCCGCCCGTCTTTGCTCGCCTTGAGCGCGTCGGAGATGGTCTTGAGGATGTCGGTGCCTTCACCGTCCTTGACCTTGCCGGCCATGTCCTGGCCTTCCCATTCGGGCTTGATGGGGTGCATCACGCCCCTGGAGTCCGGCGTCCAGATGTAGAAGTACTCGGTCTTGCCGTCGGGGCCGCCGTAGCGGGAGACCCGCAGCGCATCCTTGGCCGCCTTCTGGGCATCTTCCTGGCTCATGGCACCGCTGGCGGCCTTGGCCTGGAAGGCTGCCACGATGCTGTGCGCCGACTGCACGGCCGTGGCCAGTTGTTCGCGCCGCGATTCGATGATCAGCGAGCGCTCCTGCAGTAGCGTTGTGATGGCCATGAACAGCAGCGCCACCAGCGCGGTGCCGAGCATGGGCAGCACCTTCATTTTGAAACCGAGTTTATTCATTGTGAGTCTCCGTGGGGCTTCCAAAGCTGTAGCAACGCTTGGCGGTTTCGGGGGGGGCATGCCAGAGGTCTGTGAAGATGTCTTGATATGCAACAATAAGTAACCACATAGGTTCTAGGGCTGATCGGGTCACTTGGCTGTCAGGGAAAACGTGTCTGTGAAAGGGCTGGTCGATGTCGATCAAGCGCGATGGAGCCTGGGAAACTAAAATGCCCGGATGCTCCAGCAACGCACCCTCAAAACCTTGACCCGCGCCGTTGGCGTGGGATTGCACAGCGGACAGCGCGTGGAGCTGACCCTGCGCCCGGCCCAGCCGGACACAGGCATCGTTTTTCGGCGCGTGGATTTGCCGCAGCCGGTCGATATCCCGATCAACGCAGAAGCCGTGACCGACACGCGTCTGGCTTCCACCATTTCGGTGGGCGGTGCCAAGGTGCACACGGTCGAGCATCTGATGTCGGCCTGCGCGGGCCTGGGTATCGATAATCTTTACGTGGACATCACTGCAGAAGAAGTGCCGATTCTGGACGGTTCTTCGGCATCGTTCGTGTTTCTTTTGCAAAGCGCAGGCATCGAGTTGCAACGCGCGCCCAAGCGCTTTATTCGCGTCAATCGCCCCGTCGAAGTGCGCGAGGGCGAAGGCGCCAATGCCAAGTGGGCGCGCCTCACGCCGTACCACGGCTACAAGCTCAGTTTTGAAATTGACTTCCACCACCCCGCCGTGGACTCCACCGGCCAGCGGGTGGAGTTTGACCTGGGGCAAGGCAACTACAGCCGTGACATTGCCCGTGCGCGCACGTTTGGCTTCACCCGTGATGTGGAGATGATGCGCTCCAACGGCCTGGCGCTGGGCGGTGGGCTGGACAACGCCATCGTGATGGACGACTACAAGGTGCTCAACAGCGACGGCCTGCGCTACGACGACGAGTTTGTGAAGCACAAGATCCTGGACGCCATGGGCGACCTGTACCTCATCGGCAAGCCGCTGCTGGCCGCCTACAGCGCGTTCCGCTCGGGCCATGCCATGAACAACCTGCTGCTGCGTGAGTTGCTGGCCCAGCGCGATGCCTGGGACGTGGTCACGTTCGAGGACGAGCGCCAGGCACCCACGGGCTTTGCTCAGCCTGCACGGGCCTGGTAAATCACGTGTCATGCTGATCGTCCGCTGGCTGGCCCTGTTCCTGTTGCTCGCATCTGCCGTGTGTTTCGGTTTTTATGTGGGCACCGGGCAAGCGTTCTACAAACGGCTGGGGCTGGTGATTCTCAAGTGGACGACCATCGCCGCTGTCGTCTTCTTTGTGGTGGTTCTCTTCGAACGATTGCTCTGACCACACAGCACCACAACGGAGCTGGCCTATACTCGCGCCTGCTCCGGGGTGTGCTGATGCGCTGAGATGCAAGAGACCTGACGAAATTCAGGCGAGCTTGCGAACCCGACGAACTTGATCCGGTTCATACCGGCGGAAGAAGAGCCGACCTCCTTGTCCCCGTGCCTGCATTCATTGCGGGCACCGCTTGCCTTAGGTGCTGCCGCACCCGAGGGGTGCACAGGTCCATTCCGGAGCACAACCCACCGCTACCGGAACCAGGAGACCTGCACCATGAACGCCCCCGACCCCATCACCCGCGAGAAATTTGCCGAACTGCTGGCGCTGACGCGTGAGCCTTTCCCTGCATCGCGCAAGGCCTACATTCCCGGCCAGCTGCACGCCGACCTGCGCGTGCCTGTGCGCGACATTGCCCTGACGAATGGCGAAGTGGTCAGCGTGTATGACACCTCGGGCCCTTACACCGACCCCGATGCCCTGATTGACGTGCGCAAGGGCTTGGCCAGCGTGCGCGGCGGCTGGATCACCGGCCGTGGCGATGTGGAGCACTACGAAGGCCGCGCGCCCGTAGCGCTGGACGACGGGCAAAAGAGCGAAGACGCCACCCGCCTGGCCCAGCTGCGTGCCGAGGCCGCCGCGCTGCAGCGCAAGCCCCTGCGTGCCAAGGCAGGCGCCAATGTGACGCAAATGCACTACGCCAAGAAGGGCATCATCACCCCCGAGATGGAATACGTGGCCCTCCGCGAAAACGGCAAGCGCGAGTGGATGGAGCAATACATGGCCGACGGAGGCCGTGAAAAGCGCCTGATGGGCAACCCCCTGGGTGCGAGCATCCCGCGCATCATCACCCCCGAATTCGTGCGCGACGAAGTGGCCCGGGGCCGCGCCATCATCCCCGCCAACATCAACCACCCCGAGGTGGAGCCGATGGCGATTGGCCGCAACTTCCTGGTCAAGATCAACGCCAACATCGGCAACTCGGCCGTCACGTCGAGCATCGAAGAAGAAGTGGAAAAGCTGGTGTGGGCCATCCGCTGGGGCGCCGACAACGTGATGGATCTCTCGACCGGCAAGAACATCCACACCACACGCGACTGGATCGTGCGCAACTCGCCCGTGCCGATTGGCACGGTGCCCATCTACCAGGCGCTCGAGAAGGTGGGCGGCGTGGCCGAAGACCTGACCTGGGAAATCTTCCGCGACACGCTGATCGAACAGGCCGAGCAGGGCGTGGACTACTTCACCATCCACGCGGGTGTGCGCCTGGCCTACATCCACCTCACGGCGCAGCGGCGCACGGGCATCGTCTCGCGTGGCGGCTCCATCATGGCCAAGTGGTGCATGGCGCACCACCGCGAGAGCTTTCTGTACGAGCACTTCGAAGACATCTGCGACATCATGAAGGCGTACGACGTGTCGTTCAGCCTGGGCGACGGCCTGCGCCCCGGCTGCGCATCGGACGCCAACGACGAGGCCCAGTTTGCCGAACTGCACACCCTGGGAGAGCTGACCCAGGTGGCCTGGAAGCACGACGTGCAGACCATGATCGAAGGCCCCGGCCATGTGCCCATGCACATGATCCAGGCCAACATGACCGAGCAGCTCAAGACCTGCCACGAGGCGCCGTTCTACACCCTGGGCCCGCTGACCATCGACATCGCGCCGGGCTACGACCACATCGCCAGCGCGATCGGCGCCGCCATGATCGGCTGGATGGGCACGGCTATGCTGTGCTACGTGACGCCCAAGGAACACCTGGGCCTGCCCGACCGCGACGACGTGAAGCAGGGGATCATTGCCTACAAGATTGCCGCCCACGCGGCCGATGTGGCCAAGGGCCACCCCGGTGCCCGCGCGCGCGACGATGCGCTGAGCCAGGCGCGCTTCGACTTCCGTTGGCAGGACCAGTTCAATCTGGGCCTGGACCCCGAGACGGCCAAGGAATACCACGACGAAACCCTGCCCAAGGACTCGGCCAAGGTGGCGCATTTCTGCTCGATGTGCGGGCCCAAGTTCTGCTCGATGAAGATCACCCAGGAAGTGCGCGACTTTGCGGCGCAGAAGGGGCTGGATGAGCAGAACGCGCTGGCACAAGGCATGCAAGTCAAAGCGGTGGAATTCCAGCGCAATGGCGGTCAGCTGTATGTGCCGCTGAAAGCTGAATAAGCAGCGCTAATGGGTTGAGCATTTCCCTGTTCATGGCAGGGTCACGGGTGAATACCCTCTGGAGCACCATGGCTGTGGCACCTACAGTCGTGCGCAGGTTTTCACTCGCCCCAAGGCTGCCTGCCTTGGGGGTTTGCTCAAGCTATTGGCATGGGTGGTCTGCAGTGTCAGCCTGGCGTGGCTTGTCCCATCAGGACTCTATTTTCAGGGGCGGCAGACACTGTCCATCAGCGTGCCATGGCGTCTAGGGCAAACGCTACATCTCAATGGCACCAAAGTTGCTATCCTGTAGTCGATTTGTTAAAAAGTGTAAGGAAGCGCCATGAACGCTCTGAATCGACTCTCCATTCGCACCCGCCTTTATTTCGGTACTGTCTTCTCTCTGGTCTTGCTGGTCGTGATCGGTGCAATGGGGTACCTGGCGCTGGAGCGGACCCGTAACACGCTGGAAGTGCTGTTCACCCAAAGGGTGCAGACCCTGACCGACATGGGCGAGTTGCGCACTACTTTGGGGGATCTGCGCCGCGCTGAAAAAGACATCATCATCAACTTCAACAACACGATTGAAGTGTCGAATGGGCGGGACTTGTGGAAGAAGTCGCTGCAAAACCTGACCAAGGGCATGGCTGATGTGCGCAAGGTGCAGGCGGGCGATGCGAGTTTTGCAGAAGCTATCGACAAGGCCTTGGCTGAAGTGAAAGAGTACGAGGCCGGCATTTCGCCCGTATTCGAGCAGATCGAGCGTGCGCAGATTGACGGGGCAGTGGGCGGTGCCTATGCCGAGAAGTACAAGAAGCACATGGAGGCCAGCGACAAACTGCTGTTCGACCTGGCCATGGATGCCCGCAAGAAAATGGACGAAGCCCGCCAGGGTGTGGACGCACTGGCCTCCACCATGTCTGGAATGATTGGCGGAGCCCTGCTGCTGGCGCTGGCCGTGCTGATTCCTCTCACGTTCTTCAGCGTGCGTTCCATCACCCAGTCGATTTCGCAAGCGAGTGAATTGGCTGAGCGCATCGCGGGTGGCGACCTTTCGCGTGATGTGCAAGTGACTTCCAGCGATGAGGTTGGGCAACTGGTGGGCGCGATGTCCCGCATGCAGGATGCGCTGCGCGGGCTGGTGCACCAGGTGCAAGAGGCTGCCAGCAACATTTCTACTGCCAGCTCGGAAATTGCCACTGGCAACCACGACCTGAGCCAACGCACTGAGCAGACCGCCGCCAACCTGGAAGAGGCCGCCTCGTCCATGGAAGTGCTGACCGGCACCATCCAGCAAAGCGCCCAGTCTTCACGTCAGGCCAGCGACTTTGCATCGTCTGCCGCTCAAGTGGCGGCCCGCGGGGGCGCCGTGGTGTCGCAGGTGGTGACCACCATGGACCAGATTACTGCCAGCTCGCGCAAGATTGCCGACATCACCGGCGTGATCGATTCGATTGCCTTCCAGACCAACATCCTGGCGCTGAACGCGGCCGTGGAAGCGGCCCGCGCGGGCGAGCAAGGCCGGGGTTTTGCCGTGGTGGCCAGCGAGGTGCGTAGCCTTGCCCAGCGCAGCGCCGAAGCAGCCAAGGAAATCAAGGGCCTGATCGGATCGTCTGTGGAACGCGTTGAAGATGGCTCGCGCCTGGTGAGCCAGGCGGGGGAGACGATGACAGAGATCGTGAGCAGCGTGCGCCGCGTGTCCGGCATCATCGAAGAGATCACCGCTGCGTCTTCCGAGCAAAGCGACAACGTGGCGCAAATCAGCCAGTCGGTGAGCCAGCTGGACAACATGACACAGCAGAACGCGGCGCTGGTGGAGGAATCGACGGCGGCCTCCGAATCGCTGCGCGAACAGGCCGTGCAGCTCACGCGTGCGGTGGCGCAGTTCAAGTTGCCTGCAGAGGGTATGCGTCTGAGTCGGCACGAGGACGATGGCTACCGCCACGATGCTCCTACGGCCTTGCTGGGGCAGGCAGTGCCCCGACTGGCCTGACCCAGGGCCCCGGGTTAGGGCCGGTTTGCCAGGTAGGGGGCTTCACCTGAGCGGTGGGGCGCCCTCACCTGCTGCGGGGCTCAATCCCTGGTGACTCGCAGCACTTCCTCGCGGCTGGTGATGCCTGCAGCAATCAGCCGCTCGCCATCCTCGCGCATCAGCGTCATGCCAGCAGCCAGGGCTGCGGTGCGAATTTCGGCTTCTGACGCCTGGGCGTGGATCTGAGCGCGGATGGCGTCGTCCGTCACCAGCAACTCAAACACGCCGGTGCGCCCTGCGTAGCCTGTGTGGCCGCAGGCCTCGCAACCCTTGCCGTGGCAGCTGCCGCAGTATTTGCGCACCAGCCGCTGGGCCAGCACGCCCAGCAGTGAGGAAGACAGCAGGAAGGGCTCCACCCCCATGTCGATCAAGCGCGTCACGGCGCTGGCCGCATCGTTGGTATGCAGCGTGGCCAGCACCAGGTGACCGGTGAGCGAGGCCTGGATGGCGATCTGCGCGGTTTCGAAGTCGCGGATTTCACCGATCATGATGATGTCCGGGTCTTGGCGCAGGATGGCGCGCAAGGCCTTGGCAAATGTCAGGTCGATCTTGCTGTTGACCTGCGTCTGGCCCACGCCGGGCAACTCGTACTCAATCGGGTCTTCCACCGTCATGATGTTGTTGCGCGTGGCGTCGAGGCGGCCCAGGCCGGCATACAGCGTGGTGGTTTTGCCCGAGCCCGTGGGTCCGGTCACCAGGATGATGCCGTGGGGCTGGCTGATCAGCCCCTCAAAGCGGCGCAGGGTTTCGCCCTGCATGCCCACGGCTTCCAGGCTGATCTTGTTCTCGCTCTTGTCCAAGAGGCGCAGCACGGCGCGCTCGCCATGGGCGCTGGGCAATGTGGATACGCGCACGTCGATGGCGCGCGTGCCCAGGCGCAGGCTGATACGGCCATCTTGCGGCAGGCGTTTTTCCGAAATATCCAGGTCCGCCATGATCTTCAGGCGCGAGATCAGGGCCGCATGCAGCGCGCGGTTGGGCTGCACCACTTCACGCAGCGTGCCGTCCACGCGAAAGCGCACGCTGCTGTGGCGCTCGTACGGCTCGATGTGGATGTCGCTCGCCCCGTCGCGCGCGGCCTGCGTCAGCAGGGCGTTGAGCATGCGGATGATGGGGGCGTCGTCTGCGGTTTCCAGCAGGTCTTCCACGGCGGGCAGGTCCTGCATCATGCGGGAGAGGTCGGCATCGCTCTCGACCTCGCTCACCACCGTGGCAGCGCTGGATTCTCCCTGCGCGTAGGCGGCGCTGATGCGCTGGGCCAGGCTGGTAGCGTCCAGCGACAGCAGGTGCCGCACCTTGTGCTTGCGCAAGACCTCCGACAGCGCGGTCACGTCGGGCGCGGGGCCATGCCAGAGAACAAGCTGTTGCCCATCATCCTCCAGCAGCAGCTGTGATGAGCGGGCAAAGGCATAGGGCAGGGGGTGGCGCATGGCGTGTCGATCAGCGGTTCTATCGGAGGGGTAAAAGGGCCAAAAAGGTGAGCCTGTGCCTCACTGGCGGATCACGTCGGCTTCGAGCGCCAGCGCCCGCACCGATACCGCTGCCTTGTCGGCCGCCTTCAATGTATTGAAGGGCCCCACCCGCACGCGGGTGCGCGAGCCACGGTTGGTGTTCACGGCCTGCACATTCACGGGCAAGTCTGCTTTGCGCAGCTTGGCCACGGTGTCGCGCGTCGTCTTGCCGTTGGAAAAAATGCCAACGTTCACGAAATATGAGGGCGGCAGTGCATTGGCAGGCGCTGGCGATGGGGCGGCTTCAGCTGGTTCCGCTTCCGCTGTGGGCGGCAATGTCGCCACGACAGGTGCTGGTGCCGCAAGGGCCGCAGGCACAGCCGTTTGTGGCGGCATGGGCGCGGGCGGCTGTGCCGCAGCGGGAACAGGGGCGGGTTGCAGTGCAGGCTCTGCCGCTGCTGGCATTGCGCGGGGCTCCAGCGGTGGCAGGATGGGGGCGCCTGACACCGAACGCATCACCAGGTTGTTGTCAGGCTGCACCACTTGCTGCAGCGCGCGAATGGCTTCGTAGCGGTCGGTCATCAGCGCATCGCTGGTCATGGAATCGCGCACCACCACGGGGCGCAGGAACACCATCAGGTTGGTCTTCTTGCGCGAGCGGTTCTCGCTGCGGAACAGCGCACCCACCACGGGGATGTCGCCCATCACCGGCACCTTGTCCTCGGCCTGCGAATAGCTGTCTTCCAGCAGACCGCCAATCACGATGATGTTGCCGTCGTCCACCACCACGTTCGACTCGATGGAGCGCTTGCTGGTGGTGGGGCCGTTGGTGTCCTTGCGCGTGGAGTCGTCAATCTTTGAGACTTCCTGGTAGATCGACATCTTCACCGTGCCGTTCTCGCTGATCTGCGGGCGCACGCGCAGCATCAGGCCGACATCCTTGCGCTCCACCGTGTTGAATGGGTTCACCGCACCAGAATTGCCGCCGGTGTTGGCGTAGGAGCCCGTGACGAACGGCACGTTGTTGCCGATCACGATCTTGGCTTCCTCGTTGTCCAGCGTCATCAGGTTGGGGGTGGAGAGCACGTTGGCATCGCCGCTGTTTTGCAGGAAGTTGGCCAGTGCGCCCAGGTAGTACTGGCCATTGATGCGGGGGGCTAGCGCCATGTTGAGCCCGCCGCCCAGCGAGCCAACGGCGGTGGCGATGGTGGTGGCGTTGCCTGAGGCGATGGCCGCTGTCGCGCCCAGGATGTTGGCGCCTGCGGTGCCCGAGTTGGTGCCGATCACGCCCACCGTGCCGTTGTTGCCCGCACCGATGGTGCCTTGCCACTGAATGCCAAACTGCGCGAGCTTGCTGGCCGACACTTCCACGATCAGGCTTTCCACCAGCACCTGCGCGCGGCGGCCGTCCAGCTTGTCGATCACCGCGCGCAGCTGGCGGTATTGGGGCTCGGGTGCGCTGATGATGAGCGAGTTGGTGGTCGGGTCGGCCTGGATTTGCCCGCCGGTGGAAGGCTGGTTGCTGTTGGTATTGCTGCTGCCGGCCCCAGCCCCCAGAGCCGTGCCAGAGCCCAGGCCTGCGGAACTGCTGCTGGTGCCGCTGCCCAGCATCGATGTGTTGGTGATGCCGGTGCTGGTACTGGGCGTGGACGAGCCATTGCCACCTGTGCTCATGGTGGCCGCGCCGCTGGCGCTGGACATGGCCGCGCGCAGGGTGGTGGCCAGTTTGGTGGCGTCGGCATTCTTCAGGTACACCACGTGGATGTTGCCGGTGGATGCGCTGCTGCCGGGCGCTGGTGGCTGGTCCAGCTTCTCAACCAGCGAACGCACCATGGCCACGCGGGCAGGGTTGGCAGCCCGGAGAATCAGCGAATTGCTGCGGGGCTCGGCCAGCAGCGTGGTCTTGAAGGCGTTGTCGGTTTGCCCCTGCACGGCAGTTGGCGCTGCGCCGTTGCTGCCGCCATCAATCAGGCGCGATACCAGCGGCACCAAATCGGCCGCAATCGCATTGCGCAGTGGAATCACCTCCACGTCGGTGGCGTTGGACACATCCATCGCCGCCACGATGCGCGCCAGGCGCTGCAGGTTGTCGGCATAGTCGGTGATCACCAGCGAGTTGTTGCCGGGGTTCACGTTGATGGTGTTGTTGGGGCTGATCAGCGGGCGCAGCACCGGCACCAGATTGGCCGCGTTTTCAAAGTTCAGCTTGAAGATTTGCGTGACGATCTGCCCACCGGCGGGCCCGCCCGTGGCACCGCCCTGCGACACGCTCACGCTGCCGCCCTGCAGCTTGGCATCGGCTTCCGGCACCACCTTGTACAAACCTGCAGACTCCACCACTGTGAAGCCTTGCAGGCGCAGCGCCGCCAGGAATTGCTGGAACGCGGCCATGGGCGGCACCGCCCGTTCGGTGATCAGCGTGAGCTGGCCTTTGACGCGGGGGTCCACCACCACGTTGCGCCCGGTGATGGTGGCCATGGTGCGGGCCACGGCTTCGATCTCGGCGTTGGCGAAATTGAGCGTGACCGGCTCCCCGGCGCGCACGCTGCTGGTGCCCGTGCCTATCGCAGTTTGGGCATGAATTTGGCCGCTAAGGCACGCCAGGAAAGCGCTGAAAGCTATGCTATTCATAGCAAAGCGCAGGCGTGGCGAAAGGATGGAAGTCGTCATAGGGTCAACCCACGGTGATGAGGGAGCGTGCGCCGCTGCGCCGCCCGATGATATTCAGGAGATTGGCCAGGGCCGCTTCACGGTCTGGCGCGGCAGAGGCCTCGCCCGCAAAGCGCAGCCGCTGGCTCACCCATTGGCCGCTGCCCGTCAGTTGCAACGGCCCCTGCAAGGTGCTGAGGGCCAGGGCTGGCACTTCGCCGCCCGTCAGCTCCAGCCGGTAACTGCCCATGGGGCGCAAGGTCGATAGCCGCGATGACATGGACATGGCGTCAAGCTGGGCGCGCCCGGCCAGGGCCATGCGGCCCGCGGACCAGACGGCCTCCAGCCCCTGGGTCTGCAGCATCAACTGCCCTTGCGGTTGCAGGGTGTTCCACGGCGTGCCCAGACCTGCCAGCACGGCAGCGGGCCATTGGCTACGGCTGTCTTGCAGTGCCACGCGCACCTGCCCCAGTTGCACGCGAACCTGCGCCTGCAGGGGCTGTGGAGTGCAGCAGGTGGCGTTGATTTGGAGCCGCAGGCCGTTCCATGACGGGCGCAGTTGCCATTCCAGGCGGCCGGGCAGGGCGGCGCTGTCCTGGCTGGCGCCGCCGCCGGTCAAGACGAGTTGGGCAGATCCGGTCCAGACGGTGCCGCGGGCCTGGGTCAGTTGCACCTGTCCGCCCGTGGCGGCCCCCAGGCGCTGCGTCAGCCATTGCGATGGCGCAAAGGCGACGATCGCGGGCAACACCCCTGCCATCGCACCCGCCACGGCCCAGCCCCAGGGTGCACGCGCCGCTGTCATCGGCAGTGCGCGCGAGCGCGACCGTGCCTTGCCGCGCAAGGCGGCATCGGCAGAACGGGGGCTGGATCGGGTGCGGTTGAACACGGCGTAGGGCGTCGGCTGGGCGATTGAGAAATTAACGGGCGGGCAGGGCCAGCACCACCGTGCCGTCCCAGCGTGGGGCGGCAGGGGCGGCGGCATTGCCCAGTGTGGCCGGGCCTGCATTGGAGGGCGCTGCGGCGTTGCTGCGCGTCAGTCGCGCCTCCACCGTCACGGCCCGCGCATTGGTGCGCGCCAGGGCCAACCATTCGGCGGTGGCATCGGCAGGGGCGGCCTTGAGCGTGACCGTCACGCGGTCACCCAGCACGTTCATTTGCGCGGCGGTGCCCAGGCGCTGCGTCAGCGCGGTGCGCAGTGCGCCCACGGCATCGCTGGGCGAGGTTTGTGGCTGGGCCTGCAGTTGCTGTGCTTCTGCCTGCAGGCGCTGCATGTGCTGCAGTTGCAGGTCGAGCTTGCGGTGCAACTCTGGGGCCTGGCGCAGCGTGGCCAGCGCGGGCGCCAGGGCCACCCACCAGACCAGAGCGAGGGCGACGATGCCGCCAGCGGCCAGCACCAGGTTTTGTTCGCGCGGTGCCAGCGCCTTCCAGCGCGCCTGCAGGGCGGTGGTGCGGCTCATGGCGTCCCCTCGCTGCGCACCAGCAGGGTGCCATCTTCGGTCCGTGCGCGGTAGCCCGCAGCTTGCAGTCGGGTGTTGAACACAGATTCCTCATCAGGGGCCAGGGTCACGCCACGCAGGCGCAGTTCACCGGGCGCAAATTCGACCGCACTGGGCACGCGGCCATCGGGCAGGGCGCCCCCAGCAGCGGCCATCAGGGGTTCCAGGTCGCGGGGCGACACGCTGCCCGCCTTCTGGCGCAAGAGGGTCAGCTCGCGCTCCATTTGCACAGGGGCATCGACGACTACCTTGACCTGGGGGAACGTTGTGGTGAGCGCGCCGCGCACGGCCGCTTGCTTGGCCGCCAGGGCCTGCTTTTCTTGCCATGCCCAGGCATTCAGGCCCACCAGGTGCGCCGCTGCCAGCAGCCCTGTCGCCCAGCGCGCTGCGCGCCACTGGGGGCCGTACAGGAAGGCACTGGCTGCGGAGCCCGCCTTGCGCATGGCCCGCAGGCGGCCGGTGCTGGCCAGCTCGAACTGCGCCAAATCCCAGTCACCGCGCGCTGCGTCCAAAGCACGCTGGGTGGATGTGTGCAGCGTGACCGGGCGGCACAGAGTGCGCTCCGCAGCCTCGGCCACCGCCGGGTCGGCACGCACCGCAGGGGCGGCGGCATCGTCTTCGGCTTGCGGCGTCAGGCCGGCCAAGGCCAGCACGGCGGCCGAGAGCGGCAGCATGGTGACGCTGTGGTCTGCCCCCTGGCCGCACAGAACCATCTGCGGGTCGTCAGGGGTGCCAATGGCAAAGATTTCAGTGCCGCCACTGGCTGTGGGGCCGGGGGCAAATTCAGGTACCACGCGAGATACGGGTCGGCCGACTGCCTCCAGCGCCTGCAGGTGGTCGCGCAGCCAGCTGCGGTCGCACACGGCCACCCACACCGGGCTGCCAGCGCGGGCGCCAGGCTGCAGGGCAAAGTGCAACTGGGCGGGGTCGTCCAGCAAGCGGTCTTCCAGCAGGCCTTCCAGAATGGAGCGCAGGCGGGGTGTCTGCTGGTTGGCCCCCAGCGGAATGCCGGGCGGCAGCTGGACACGCTGCCACGACAGCGCGGCCAGAGGCACCACCGCCACCACTTCGCCGCCAGGGCGCGATGGCTCGGGCAGCAAACCGGCAGCCGCGTGCGCATGGGCAGCGGCCGTGTGGCCGTCGGATGTGAGTGCGTAGCTGTAGGTGGTGGTGATGCCCGGTGGCGTCAGGGGCAGGGTAAGGATCAGAGAGCTCATGGGCAGGTTTTGCAAACCATTTTAGGGGGCTGGCATGACGGTAATGCGCGGCTGGCAATGCGTCAGCGCAGAGGCTGTGCGGCAGCGGCGGAATCGCGGTCCAAAACACCACGTTGGCGCCACAGCGTGGTGGCCACGGTGCCGTCTTTTCGCACCAGCGAAAGCTCATCCACGGTGGAGGGGCCCAGGCGTAAGCGCCCACGCACTTCAAAGTAGCGTGAGGCAATGGCGTGCAACTGGTCATCCCACAGCATGTTGGCGCCCAGCACCTCTTTCACATCGTCTGACCTGCGGAAGTGACGCGATTCGCGTGCCGCGATGAGCTTTTGCGCACCGGCCAGGTCAATGCCGTCGATAGCGGCCCACAACACATCCAGCTGGGCGGTATTGAGATTCACCGGGGTGCGCACGGGCAGGATGGTGACATGCGGTGCCAGTGCCGCCACCGTGCTGGCGGGCAGGCCCAGCCAGCCCAGTTGAGACACCATTTGCGGCATCAGCGGTGCGTTGGCATCGTCCTTGCCCGGCGCTGCCTGGGCGTTGCGCAGGGCATCCACCAAGGCGTTGAGCTGCTGCGGGGGCAACCCCAGGCGCTCAAAAAGCCGCGTGAACTGTCGCAGGGCGCCGGCCTGTACCTGCCCGCCTTCGACCAGGCTGGTGAGGTTGAGGCGGCTTTGCATGTCGGTGATCTGGCCGGAGAGGAAGGCTTCCGTGGTGTCGGTGCTGGCATCGTCCACCTGGGCCACGTTGCGGTCTGCCGCGAGGAAGGTGGACAGGCGTGCCTCTTGCAGCGGAATGGCCCAAGGTTCGGCCAGGTGGTCGGGGCCACCCGCACGGCCGTCGGACGCAAGAATGAGTCGTGACCAGTCAAGGGCGCCCACCAGAATCCATGCGGATTGCACGCGGCCGCGTTCGGCTGTCTCCACCTCCACCGCGCGCCATTGCTGCCACATGGCCGAAGCCGCCAAGGTGGCTACCAACGTGACCGTGAGCATGGCAGCCAGCAGGGCCGCCCCTCGCTGCCGGCGGCGGCCCGCGGGCTCGTCAATGGTGTGCTGCGCCATGGGCTTGGTCATGTGCGTCGCCCTCCCAGCGCGGGGTTCACCCAGTCACGCACCAGCTGGCCGCTCAGCGCCCCGCCGGGCGAGAGCGTGAGCTGCAGCCGGATGCCCTCGGGAATGGCGCTGCTGGGGTCAGCGCCTTGGCCCACTCCCGGCGCAGTGCCTTGCGTTGTGCCCGCGCTGGAGAGTGCGTTGGACCAGGCCCCGCCGCGGTAATAGAACACCTGCCATCCATCGATGGGAATCAGCGCCACTTCATAACGTCGGTCTGCATCGCCCGGTGTGCGCGCCCATTGGGCCGCCTGGGCCCAGGCTTCTTGCCACTGGGCACGGGTGCGCACGGGGGGCGATTGCCAGCGCAGCCATTGGGCGCCGTTGTTGGTGGCGCGGCGCGTCCACGCCACGACCACGGGGCCTTCGTCGGGGATGGCGGAGCTGCGACGCGTCATGCGCAGCACTTGCCCGTCCCAGTCCAGGGGGGTGGTCTGTGCCAGCGGGGCCAGGGCGTCCAGATCGGCACCCCACTGGGCCAGGGCTGCCTGCAGCACCAGCATTTCGTCCGCGCGCTGGCGGGTGGCCTCTTGGGTGCGCACCATGCCGTCAATGCCGCGCCAGCTCAAAATGGCGATCAGAGCCATGACACTGATGGCCACCAGCAGTTCGATCAGCGTGAAGCCACGCACGGATGTTGCAGCCCCGCTGGAGCAGCGGCTGCGCAAATGGATGAAGAAAGCCGAGCGGCGCAGCGTGGCCATTCAGTTCCTTCCGATGATGGTGGAGATGCGCAGGATGGGCGTGTCGGCATCAAACACCTGCGCGTCCATGCGCCGGAATTGCGGGTTGGGGGTGGGGCGCACGATCACGCTCACGCTGAACTGCCGCCCCGCCTGTTCGCAAATCTGGGTGCTGTCGCCCACGCTGGGCATTTGGCGCGACAGGCGTGCCTTGACGAGCTCATTCTCGGCGCACAGGTGGGCCAGAACGATGTCCGTCTGCCGCTGTGCATTGCTCGTCAGCGTGCTGGCCGCCCGTGTGCCCGCCAGCAGCGCAATCGCCACGATGGCCAGCGCCACCAGCACTTCCACCAGTGTGAACCCGCCCGCCGCGCGTTGAGCGCTCATGGCATGGACTCCACGGTGAACGGGCGCAGCCCGTCGGTCACCACGCGCAGGGCCTGGTCGGGCCGCTGCTGGTGCGACAAGATCACTTGCTGGGGGCCGATCAGGGGCTCGGGCCCCAGCACCACGATGGCCTGGCCGCGCACGATGATGCCCGGGTCCAGCCACTGGCTGGGCAGGGCCGAAGGGGGCAGGCCTTCAAACCGAAAACCTTGTTCCGTCACGCGCCAGCGCACTGGGGCACCCGTCGCGCGGGACTGGGCCCGGCCCGACTCCAGCAGCGCGGCAAGCCGGGCGCCTTCGCGCTCCAGCACCGTCTGTCCGTTGTCGCGCATGGCGATGGAAACGCCCGCCGTGGCCAGCGCCATGATGCTGATGACCACCAGCAGCTCCAGCAGCGTGAAGCCACGCGCTGGGCGGGCGGTGTGGAAAAGGTTCAAGGCAGGCAGCCGCACGGGCACGGCGGAATCAGCAGGCCAGCCAACAATGATGCGGGGACATGCACGCGAGGGCGGCGGTGCGTGGCGTCACTGCCAGCTGCCAATGTCCGCGTCCTTGCCTTCGCCGCCCGATTGCCCGTCTGCGCCGAACGACATCACGTCGATCTCGCCCTTGATGCCGGGGCTCAGGTATTGGTAGGGGCGGCCCCAGGGGTCATTGGGCAGCTTGTCCAGATAAGGTTTCCAGTTGTTGGGAATGGGGCCGGTGGTAGGCTTGGCGATGAGCGCCTGCAGGCCTTGCTCTGCCGTGGGGTAGCGCTGGTTGTCCAGGCGGTACATCTTGAGCTGCTGGACGATGTTGGCGATGTCGGTCTTGGCAGCCGTCACGCGGGCGTCGTCGGCGCGGTCCAGCACGTTGGGCACGATCAGCGCGGCCAGCACGCCGATGATGACCATCACCACCATCAACTCGATGAGCGTGAAGCCACGGGCCAGGCTGCGGCGTGCGCGGCACAGAGAGAAGAAAGAGGGTGTGTTCACTGCAAGCGTTCTCGGGGTGGTCTCGAATCGGCTGAATCATAATCGCCACATGGTGACAAACACACACTCTCAATGGGGCATCCGACTGGCAACTTTGGTCTTGTGGGCCGCTGCGGGTGCCAGTGTGGTTTATTGGGGGCTGCGTTTGTCCTCGCGGCCTTCAGGCATGGCGGCACCCGTGGCCCCCGCGCCCCAGGCTGCGCCGGATGGCACTGCGCTGGCGCGCCTGCTGGGTGCTGTACCCGCCGGGCCTGCGGCACCGGTGGCCGTGGCCGCGCCCTCCAGTCGTTTTGCGCTGCTGGGCGTGCTGTCAGGCCGCAGCAGCGGTGGCGGCGCGGCGTTGATCTCTCTGGATGGCAAACCGGCCCGCCCGTTCCGCGTGGGAGCACAGGTGGATTCGGGGCTGGTGCTGCAGTCGCTGGGCCCGCGCCAGGCGTCGCTGGGGGCGTCGGTGGATGGGCCCACCACGGTGCGCCTGGAGATGCCTCCCAAGGGCTGACGGTTTCTCTTATTCACCGGGCCTGCTTTTTGGGGCTTACCCCTTGCTGTGGTCGGCAGGCGGGCTCTTTCTTCTACGACTCGTCACGTCTGTTGCGCCGGTGCTTCACCGGTCAAACCGGGTCGGACCATCACCCAATCTCCCCAGCCTGGCGCTTCCAGCGGCCATTGGTGCGATAGCGGCAGTTTGCCTCCGTGATTGCTCAGCCACGCCACGCAGCGCGTGACGCCTGCGTGCGTGATCCACGCTACGGGGCGGCCTTGCTCCAGGGCCTTGAGGGCTTCGCGCCGTGCTGTGTCTACACGGGCGAGCATGGAGTGCAGGTTTTCACCGGCCCCGGGGCGGTAGTGGGCAAAGTCTTGCGTCCAGGCGTCAATCTCGCCACGCGCAATGTCGGCCCACGGGCGGCCTTCCCAGTCGCCAAAATCCATTTCGCGCAACCGCGGGTCGGGGTTGCTAGCCAAATCGGGCCGCAGCGCAATCAGGTAGTGCGCAAGCTGCTCACATCTTTGTAGCGGCGAGTGGCTCATCAGCGTACCCGTTGGCAGGGCCTCGGCCAGTCGCCGTGCTGTTTGCTGGGTGGCCTGGGGGTTGGCAGGCACATCCAGCGCGCCGTAACAGGTGCCGGGTGCCACCTGCGGTGCCGCGTGCCGCACCAGCCACCACGCAGCCGAGTTCATCGCGCCGCGCCCAGCGCCAGGGCGGCACCCAGGTAAAAACCGATTTCACCCACCTGCTGGGTGGCGCCCAGGCAGTCACCCGTAAAACCTTGCAGACGGCGCGCAAACCAGCGCCCCATCCA
Organism: Acidovorax sp. IB03; assembly: GCF_016406015.1. Lineage (NCBI taxonomy): Bacteria > Pseudomonadati > Pseudomonadota > Betaproteobacteria > Burkholderiales > Comamonadaceae > Acidovorax > Acidovorax sp. IB03. The sequence continues at coordinate 68,974 of NZ_JAEFCH010000014.1, forward strand.
GGCGGCTGCCGCCATGCTGATGGTGATGGACGCTATTAAAAACATAGCTGCTTGCGCTTGATAGACAAGCGCCAGAGGCAAAAAACACCACAAAGCTGCCGCCGCCAACGCGCCGCGAGAAATCTGGTCGGCCAGTGGCTTGCTTTTGGATCGGGCCGTGTCACCCACATGCGGCAGCCACCGCACGATGAACAGCGGCCACAGCCGCGAGAGCACATGCCCCCCCGCCAGTGCCGCCAGCGCCGCCCCCAGGCTGTGCGCGCCCAGCAGCGCCAGCAGGCTGACCTTGGCCAGCAGCGCCAGCACCAGGGCCATGGCGCCAAAGGCACCAATGCGCGAGTCCTTCATGATGTCCAGCGCCCGTTCGCGGTCGTAGCTGCCGCCCAGGCCGTCGGCCACATCGGCCAGGCCATCCTCGTGAAAGCCGCCCGTCATCATCACCGTGGCCACCGTGCACAGCACCGCAGCCACCAGGGATGCCAGCGGCTGCTGCGCCCCCAGCCCTTGGTGCAGCAAGGCAAACACGGCGCACGACAAGGCGGCCGCCAGCCAGCCAACACCAGGAAAATGCGCCGCGCTGGCACGCAGCATGGCCGGGCTGTAACCCACCCACGCAGCCAGTCGCCCCGTGACGGGGATGCGGGTGAAGAACTGCACGGCCAGCAGGTAGTGGCGCAGGGCTTGCATCGGTTGTGTTGAAGGTGCTATTGATTCAGTAGCTGCTTGCGCTTGCTGAATAAGCGCTAGAGGCCATTTTGATCAAGACCCTGCGCGCAGGAACAGGCGATACGCCGGGTTGTTCGTCTCTTCCACATAGGGGTAGCCCAGCGTGTCCAGGAACGCGTCGAACGTGGCCGTGTCTTCGGCGGGCACCTGCATGCCGACCAGGATGCGTCCGTAATCGGCCCCCTGGTTGCGGTAGTGGAAGAGGCTGATGTTCCAGGTCGGCTGCATCAAGCTGAGGAACTTGAGCAGTGCGCCAGGCCGCTCGGGGAAGACAAAGCGCAGCAGGCGCTCGTCTTGCGCCAGGGCCGAGTGGCCGCCCACCAGGTGGCGCAAGTGCTCCTTGGCCAGCTCGTCGTGCGTCAGGTCCAGCGTTTCAAACCCTTGCTGGTTGAAATGCTGCGCAATCGTGGTCGATTCACCCTTGCCGCGCGTGGTCAGTCCCACAAACACGTGGGCGCGGGCGGCATCGCTGATGCGGTAGTTGAACTCCGTCACGTTGCGCGGGCCACCGGGCAGGGCGCCCACGGCTTCGCAGAAGCGGCGGAAACTGCCACGCTCTTCAGGGATGGTGATGGCGAACAGGGCTTCGCGCTCTTCGCCTACCTCGGCGCGCTCGGCCACGAAGCGCAGGCGGTCGAAGTTCATGTTGGCGCCGCACAAAATGGCGGCATAGGTCTCGCCTTCGGTGTGGTGCGTGTCCACATACTGTTTGATGGCGGCCACGGCCAGTGCGCCGGCGGGCTCGACGATGCTGCGCGTGTCCACAAACACGTCCTTGATGGCAGCGCAGACGGCATCGGTGTCCACGGTGATGAATTCATCGACCAGCCCGGAGGCGATGCGGAAGGTTTCCTCGCCCACCAGCTTGACGGCGGTGCCGTCCGAGAACAGGCCCACATCGGGCAGGGTGACGCGTTCATGTGCCTTGACGGACTGGATCATCGCGTCCGAGTCATTCATCTGCACGCCAATGATCTTGACCTCGGGCCGCACGGCCTTGATGTAATTGGCCACACCGCTGACCAGCCCGCCGCCGCCAATCGCCACGAACACCGCATTGAGCTGGTTGCTGCCCAGGCTTTGCAGCTGCCGCAGGATTTCCATCGCAATCGTGCCTTGCCCGGCAATCACGTCGGGGTCGTCGAACGGGTGCACAAAGGTCAGGCCCTGCTCCTTTTCGAGCTTGAGCGAATGGCCGTAAGCGTCCGAGTAGCTGTCGCCAAACAGCACCACTTCGCCGCCCAGGCTCTTCACCGCGTCAATCTTGAGCTGTGGGGTGGTGGTGGGCATCACGATCACGGCGCGCACGCCCAGGCGCTTGGCGCTCATGGCCACGCCCTGCGCGTGGTTGCCGGCCGAAGCGCAGATCACGCCGCGTTCCAGCTGCGCAGGCGTCAGGTGCGCCATCTTGTTGTACGCCCCCCGCAGCTTGAAGCTGAAGACAGGCTGCTGGTCCTCACGCTTCAAGAGCACCCGGTTCTTCAGGCGCTGGCTCAGGTTTTTGGCAGGCTCCAGGGGGGACTCCACGGCCACGTCGTACACGCGGGCGGTGAGGATTTTTTTCAGGTAATCGGCGGGGGTGAGTGGCTGTGTCATGGGGCGATAGGATCACCCGCCCAGCAGAGCAGGCGGGGCACACATCATAGTGGGGGCGGTTGGCGCTTGTTTTTTAAACAGTCTCTGCGGTGCTGGCCTGGGTGGCGCTGGGTGCATTGCGACCAAACCCGGGGCAAAAAAAAGCCCCAGGCCGTGAGGCCTGGGGCTGAATCCATCCTTTGAGGAGATGGAGGAGACAATCGGAGCGAGCAAACCAGCGTTTGTACTGATTGCTTTTGGTTGTTTGTTTGAACAACCGCGCATGGGTGAATTGTATCCTCATGCTTGTTGCGATGCAGCAAAAATTCGCAGCCGTTTTTGACGGCTTGGTAAAACCGTAAGAAAAAAACCACGCATGGGTCCTGCCCCCATGCGATCCCCAGGAGAAAAACACATGGAATGCACAGTCAGTTGGACGGCCGCGGCCGGTACCCGGTCCGGAATGGGCTTTGTCGCAGAAACCGGGAGCGGCCACGTTTTGGTCATGGATGGTGCGCCCGACGCGGCCAACCCCGCCAATGGAGGCCAAAACCTGGCCCCCAGGCCGATGGAAACCGTGCTGGCCGGCACCGGCGGTTGCACGGCCTATGACGTGGTGCTGATCCTCAAGCGGGGGCGCCACGATGTGCGGGGCTGCAGCGTCAAGTTGACTTCCGAGCGGGCGGACACCGATCCCAAGGTGTTCACCAAGATCCACATGCAGTTCACCGTAACGGGGCGTGGCATTCCTGCGGCGGCCGTGGAACGTGCCATTGCGATGAGCCACGAAAAATACTGTTCCGCCAGCATCATGCTGGGCAAAACGGCCGAGATCACCACTGGTTTTGACCTGGTAGAGGCCTAAGGTTGCAGCAAGGAGGGCGGCCGCCTCCCGGCGCGCCCCTCAGATGCGGTGCGCCGTGGTTGTCATCACCTTGGCTGCAAAACGCATCAAGCCCTGAGCCGCTTTGGGCAGGGGCAAGGCGCCGCGGTATGCAGCCTCCTCGGCATGCCGTTCCTCGTCCTGTTTCATGCGTTCAACCACTGCGCGGGAGGCGGCATCTTCCTCTGGCAGTCTGGAAAGGTGGCTTTGCAGGTGTTCTGCCACCTGGCGTTCCGTTTCCACCACAAAACCCAGGCTGGCCCGGTCACTCACCTTGGCAGCCACAAAGCCCAGGGCAAATGCCCCTGCAAACCAGAGGGGGTTGAGCAAGCTCGGGCGGGCGCCCAGCGCTTGCAGTCGCTCGTGGGTCCAGGCCAGGTGGTCTGTTTCTTCTCGGGCTGCCTGAAGCAAATGCTGTCTCAAATGCTCGTCTTTGGTGGCCAGGGCCTGTGCGCTGTACAGCGCCTGGGCGCAAACTTCACCCACATGGTTCACCCGCATCAAAGCTCCCGCCAGTTTTTTCTGCTCGTCGTTCAACGCGGCTTCGTTCACCCCCTGGGCTGGTGAATTTTCATGCGCATGAGGCTGAGCAAACAAGGTGCGCAGGGCATTGTCGAGACTGGAAAGTAGGCGGTCCATGCTTCAAAGGTGTTTTGACGTATCAATTTCACAAAGATACAGAAATCATGCCGCTCAGATCCTTCTTTGCAAGGAAATGCTGCGAATTGATGACTCTGGTGGATGTTGCACCACTGCAACGATTTTCTCCGTTCCGGCCGATTGTGGGTGAATTCCTTTGCGAAACCCGGCGGGCTCTGGTGCAATAGGGGCAACTTCCCCACCAGGAGGTTGGCCCGGGGAACCGGCGGGACTGTGCAGGTGCTTTCACCATAGACCCCCCGTACCGGCGCCCTATGTTTAACCTTGGAGTAACTCGCAATGAAAAAATCCCTGATTGCCCTGGCTGTGCTGGCTGCTTCCGGCGCTGCAATGGCCCAATCTTCCGTGACCCTGTTTGGTATTGTTGATACCAACGTCAGCTACCTCGACGGCGTTTCCAACGCTGCTGGCACCAACACTGACAGCAAGTATGGCATTGGCACCAGCGGCAACGCAACGAGCCGTCTGGGCTTCCGCGGCGTGGAAGACCTGGGTGGCGGTCTGAAGGCTGGCTTCTGGCTGGAAGGCGAAATCTTCGGTGACGACGGCAATGCTTCTGGCTTCAATTTCAAGCGTCGTTCCACGGTCAGCCTGGCTGGTGGTTTCGGTGAAGTGCGCCTGGGCCGTGACCTGACCCCTGGCTACTCCAAGTTCATCTCCTACGACCTGTTCGGCCAGGTCGGCATCGGCCAATTCATGGGCTGGAGCGACTGGAATGGCAACAACCAAACCACGGCTAACAACAACAACGATGCCAACGGCATCCGTTCGAGCAACATGATCAGCTACTACACCCCCAACTTCAGCGGCTTCACCGCTGGCCTGGGCTATGGCTTCGACGAAAAGGCTGACACGACGAACTCGAAGAAGGGTCGTTACGTTGGTGGTTATGTTGCCTATGACAACGGCCCTTTGAGTGTTGCCCTGTCTTATGACGAGAGCAGCGCCCTGACCCTGGGCTCCGGTGCTACTGCCGTCAATGGTGCTGACCGCAATCGTCTGACCTTGGGCGGTTCGTACAACCTGAACGTTGTCAAGCTGAACGCCATCCTGCAGCAGACCAAGGATGATGTCCCTGGCGGTTCCGAGCGCAAGGTTAACGCCTACATGTTGGGCGCATCCGCTCCTGTGGGCGCTGGCGAAGTCAAGCTGCAATACGCTCTGTATGACCAGAAGGCCATCGACTCCAAGGCCCACCAGATCAGCCTGGGTTATGTCCACAACCTGTCCAAGCGCACCGCTGTGTACGGCACCGTGGCATACATGGACAACAAGGATGCCTCGAAACTGAATCTGTCTGCCAAGGGCCTGGGTACCATTGATGCCCGCGCTGGCGACAGCCAGACCGGCTACCAAGTCGGTATCCGTCACGCCTTCTGATGACTTGCTGGCCTTGTGCCAGCATTCACAGACGTGACCCAAGCCACCCGTCGAAAGACGGGTGGCTTTTTTCATGGGTGTTTATTTTCTTTACGGATGCTTTGTTTCGCCACTTTGTGGGAGGTGGATATGGCCTTGAAGCCTGGCGTTGCAGAAGTGGGTGGATGAGGGTCACGCATCCACTTTTGCAGAAGAGGGGTTCTGCGTGAATCTTTTATAAGTGAACGGTCGTTCTATTAGGGAAACCCTGTGTAGGGATTGAGCAACAAAGGGGTCCTGACGGGGAGGGTGCTTACTAAACTGCCCCTAGCCACTTCAACCTCAGAAAGAGATGGGATCCATGAAAAAAGTCGCTGCTAAGAAATTCTTTGCTCTGGGAGCTATTGCTCTCGCTTCTGGTTCTGCATTTGCACAAGCCAGCACCAGCACCAGTTCGGTGCAGCTTTACGGTATCGTTGATGTGGCTTATCGCCATACCAATAACGAAGGCGCCGGTAAAGATGGTCTGTCGAAGATGATTGGTGGCGGCATGTCGCAAAGCCGCTTGGGTATCAACGTGGAGGAAGATCTGGGCGGTGGTTCCAAGGCCTTGGTGACCCTGGAAAACCGTTTTGACGCCGATTCAGGCACACCCGCCGCCAATGCGCCGTTTTTCCAGCTCGCCCATGTGGGCCTGCAGGGCCCCTATGGTCGCCTGACCGCCGGGCGCCAGTGGAACGTGCTGTTCGACGTCGTGACCAGCACCTACGCTTCATTCCCCTATTCTCCGTACATGGAGGCCTACAAGCCTGAGCTGGGCATGGCCATGGGAGCGCGCACCAGCAACATGCTGAAGTACACCTTCGCAACGCCGGACCGCAGCTTCGTGGGTTCGCTGCAATATTCGTTTGACGAGAACAACGACACCAAGGCACTGGAAGCGGGGCTGCCAGCTTCTGCGGCACAGGTTCCTGCCTATGTGGCTGGCACGCTCAACGGCGGCGCCTGGCAGACGGCTGGCGGCTATCTGCGCTACGCCGCCAACGGCTTCGCATTGGGTGGCGGTTACATGCGCACGACGCTGCCTGGCGGCACCGATGTCGATGCCTGGACCCTGGGCGGTTCGTATCGCACCGGCCCTTGGTACTTCAGCACCGGCTACGGCCTGAACAAGGCGAAATACGCTGCGGTGACCAGCCCGGTCCAGGGTTTCCGTAACATCGTAGACCGAGCACTCCTGGGCCAGTTCTGGGCGGGTCAGACCAACGGCGGCTTCCAGCCGGGTGATGCCGACAAGCGCCAAATGTTCAAGGTGGGCGTGGGCTATCAGCTGACGCCTCAACTGAACCTGGGTGCGCATTACTTCCGCGGCAAGCAATCAGGCTCGGTCAACGGCACGTCTAATGGCAACGTCAACTTCTATGTCGCCGTGGCGGACTATGCTTTCAGCAAGCGCACTGACGCCTACTTTGGCGTGGACCACACCAGCATAAGCGGCGGTAGTGCGCTGGTGCTCGACGGCAGCGGCGGCAACGCCCGCAGCCGTACCGGTGTCACCATGGGTATTCGTCACCGCTTCTAATCACTGGTGGGGGAAAAGCGCTGCTCTGGCAACAGAGTGGCGCAGGTTTCCAAGGGAAAACCGGGTCGCTAGCGATAGTGATCCGGTTTTTTTCTTTTTTGGAAAAATCCGAATCTCGCGGGCGGCACAAAAAAAAACCAAGAATTCGCCCCCCAACCCGAATGGGCGCGGGACGAGGCATTTTTCAGGTGCCTGCAGCGGCGGGATGGCTGGCACTGTTCCTGCATGCAGGGAGTGAAGGACCTGTCATTTTCGGCAGTGCGTGCTCGAAAACCATCGTTCGTTGCCAGAAACTTCCCTGTTAGCATGGTCCATCATTCTTCGCTTTTCTGATGCTTGCTTTTATTTTGCGCCGCCTGATTCAGGCCGTGATTGTCATGGTCACGGTGGCTTTCATCGCTTTCATGCTGTTCCAGTATGTGGGCGATCCCGTGGTGTTCTTGCTGGGGCAGGACGCCACCCCTGAGCAAATTCGTGAATTGCGCGCACAACTGGGGCTGGATCAGCCCTTCATCGTGCAGTTCTGGCACTTCTTGGTCAATGCGGCGCAGGGCGAGTTTGGCCTGAGTCTGCGTCAGGGGGCGAAGGTGTCGCGCCTGATTGCAGAACGCTTCCCCGCTACCCTGGAGCTGGCTCTGGTAGCCGCGTTCCTCGCCCTGATTGTGGGCGTTCCGATGGGCGTGTATGCGGCGCTGAAGCGCGGCACTTTCACCAGCCAGCTGTTCATGACGATCTCGCTGCTGGGCGTATCGCTGCCCACCTTCCTGATCGGTATCTTGCTGATTCTGGTGTTCTCGGTGACGCTAGGCTGGTTCCCCAGCTTCGGTCGGGGTCAGGTCGTGCAGATGGGTTGGTGGAGCTCGGGGCTGATGACAGCCAAGGGCTGGCACCACATCACTTTGCCAGCCATCACGCTGGCCATTTTCCAGCTCACCCTGATCATGCGTCTGGTGCGTGCTGAAATGCTGGAGGTGCTGCGCACCGACTACATCAAGTTTGCCCGCGCGCGGGGCCTGTCCAACCGGGCCATCCACTTTGGTCACGCCCTCAAGAACACGCTCGTTCCGGTGCTCACGATCACGGGTCTGCAGCTGGGTGGTCTGATCGCATTCGCCATCATCACCGAGACGGTGTTCCAGTGGCCCGGCATGGGCTTGCTGTTCATCCAGGCGGTGACGTTCGCTGACATCCCTGTGATGGCAGCCTACCTGTGCCTGATTGCCTTGATTTTCGTGGTCATCAATCTGGTGGTGGACTTGCTGTACTTCGTGGTCGACCCGCGCCTGCGCGTGGGCAAGGCCGGGGGGCACTGATGCAAGGCTCTCGCCTGAAAGCGGGCGGGCGGGCGTTTGCCCACATCGCCCAGTTTCATCCTGAGCTGACTGCATTGCGCCGCGACCTGCACGCGCATCCTGAACTGGGTTTTGAAGAGGTTTACACCGGCAAGCGGGTGGTAGAGGCGCTCAAGGTCTGCGGGGTGGATGAGATCCACCAAGGCATTGGCCGCACAGGCATCGTGGCGGTGATCCGTGGGCGCAGCGTGGCCAGCGGCGCCATGGTGGGCTTGCGGGCTGACATGGATGCGCTTCCGCTGACGGAGCACAACGACTTTTCCTGGAAGTCTTGCAAGCCCGGACTGATGCACGGTTGCGGCCATGACGGGCACACGGCCATGCTGGTAGGGGCTGCGCGTTACCTTGCGCAGACGCGTAACTTCGACGGCACGGCCGTGCTGGTATTCCAGCCGGGCGAGGAAGGCTTTGCCGGTGCGCGGGTAATGATGGAAGACGGATTGTTTGACCGCTTTCCGGTGCAGTCTATCTACGCCATGCACAACTGGCCCGCCATGAAGCCGGGCACGATTGGCATCAACCCGGGCCCCATGATGGCCGCGGCAGACCGCATCACCATCGAGATCACAGGCCGTGGCGGCCATGGCGCACACGCCTACCAGACGGTGGACGTGGTGCTGGTGGCAGCCCACATCATCACGGCGGCGCAGAGCATCGTCTCGCGCAACGTGCGCCCGATTGAGAGCGCAGTCATCAGCCTGTGCGCGATGAAGGCTGGCGAGTTGGGGGCCTTCAGTGTGCTGCCCGGGTCGGCCACGCTGGTGGGCACCGTGCGCACGTTCGATCCCCTCGTGCAGGAGATGGTGGAGAACCGCCTTAAAGATCTGTGCAACGCCATTGCCCTGGGCTTTGGCGCCACCGCCACGGTGCATTACGAGCGCATTTACCCCGCCACCATCAACACCGAAAGTGAAGCGCTGTTTGCTGGCGATGTGGCTGAATCTCTGGTGGGGGCGGACCATGTGGTGCGCGACCTGGAGCCCAGCATGGGCGCAGAGGACTTCTCTTTCATGCTGCAGACCAAGCCTGGCGCCTACCTGCGCATAGGGCAGGGCACCGGCTCCAGCGGCAGTGCATTGCACAACAGCCGCTACGACTTCAATGACGACATCCTGCCGCTGGGCTCGGCCTTGCATGCGAGCCTGATCGAGCAGGCCATGCCGCTGCCCACGCCTTGACGCAACCCGTTTGACGATGATGGGCACACCCGCAATTCCCCACCCCTCCCAGGAGAACCGCATGAAGATCGAACGGAAAATGGCCGCGACAGCATTGTTTGTTGCCCTGTCTGCAGTCGGCGTTGTAGCCAGCGCGCAGACTGTGCGCATCGCCAACCAGGGCGACGCCTTGTCGATGGACCCGCACTCGCTCAACGAGACCCTGCAGTTGAGCGTGACGGGCAACGTCTACGAACCCCTGGTGGGCCGCAACAAGGACCTGAGCCTCACCCCCATGCTGGCTACCAGCTGGAAGCAGACATCGCCCACGGTGTGGCGCTTTGAGCTGCGCAAGGGCGTGCAATTCCACGACGGCACTCCCTTCACCGCCGATGACGTGGTGTTCAGCCTGGCCCGCACCCAGGTCGAAGGCTCGGACATGAAGAGCTACACCAACGACTTCAAGGAAGTGCGCAAGATCGACAGCCATACGGTCGAGATTGAAACCAAGACGCCTTTCCCCATCCTGCCCGACGTGCTCTCGCTCGTGTACATCATGAGCAAGAAGTGGTGCGAGACCAACCAGGCCACCGTGCCTGTGGACCGCCGCAAGGGGGTGGAGAACACGGCATCGTTCAAGGCGAATGGCACCGGGCCCTTCCGTGTGCGCGAGCGCCAGCCCAACGTGCGCACCGTGTTCACGCGCAACGGCTCTTACTGGGGCAAGATCGAAGGCAACGTGACCGAGGTGGTGTTCACCCCCATCGGCAACGATGCCACCCGCGTGGCGGCCTTGCTTTCGGGCGAAGTGGATGTGATGGAGCCCGTGCCCGTTCAGGACATTGACCGTGTCAACAGCAGCGCCAACACCCGCGCCGTCACCGGCCCTGAGCTGCGCACCATCTTCCTGGGCATGGACCAAAAGCGCGACGAGCTGCTGTATTCCAACGTCAAGGGCAAGAACCCCTTCAAGGACAAGCGCGTGCGCCAGGCCTTCTATCAGGCCATCGACATCAAAGGCATCAAGAAGACCGTGATGCGCGGTGCTTCCAACCCCTCCGCGCAACTGGTGGGCCCTGGCATCAACGGCTTCCAGCCTGAGATGAAGCGACTGCCCTACGACGTGGAAGCCGCCAAGAAGCTGATGGCAGAGGCCGGTTACCCCAACGGCTTTGAAGTGTCGATGAACTGCCCCAACGACCGTTACGTGAACGACGGGCGCATTTGCCAGACGGTGGCGGCCAACCTCTCGCGCATCAATGTCAAGATCAACCTGCAGGCCGAAACCAAGGGCACCTACTTCCCCAAGGTGCTGCGCCGCGACACCAGCTTCTACATGCTGGGCTGGACCCCCGCGACCTACGACGCGCACAACGTCATGAATGCCATCATGCGCTGCGTGGACGACAAGGGCGCAGGCCAGTTCAACCTAGGGGCCTATTGCAACCCCAAGGTGGACGAGCTGACCCTCAAGGTCCAGGCCGAGACGGACAAGAACAAGCGCAACGCCTACATCAAGGAAGCGTTTGACCTGCATGCCGCCGATGTGGGCCACATCCCACTGCACCAGCAAGCACTGGCCTGGGGCGTGAACAAGAAGGTCAAGCTCGTGCAGCTGGCCGACAACTTCATGTACTTCAAGTGGATCAGCCTGCCCTGATTCCACGCTGTTTCCCGTTTCGCTTTTTCTGTTGACCGCAGCGCACGAAGGCCACAAGCCTGGTGCGCTGGCGGATGCCTCTGGTTCTTACGATGAAAAAAACACTTGCCCGCTGGCTCGACAGCGACGTTGGCTACAGCTTCCGCACCTCGCCCATGGCGATGGTGGCGGCCTTGATTGCACTGGTGTGCGTGTTCTGCTCGATCTTTGCCGGCTGGGTGGCACCGCACAACCCCTTTGACCTGGCCACGCTCGAATTGAGCGATGCGCGCCTGCCACCCGCCTGGAGCGAGCATGGCACCACCAAATATCTGCTCGGCACGGACGACCAGGGCCGTGACATTCTTTCTGCACTGATCTACGGCGCCCGCATCTCGCTGGTGGTGGGCCTGGCGTCGGTGCTGCTGTCGGTGGTCGTGGGCGTGGGCCTGGGCTTGCTGGCCGGCTTTCGGGGCGGCTGGATCGATGCCGTGCTGATGCGCCTGTGCGACGTGATGCTGTCGTTCCCAGCCATCCTGGTGGCTCTGTTGATCGCTGGTGTGGGCCGGGCCTTGTTCCCCAACGCGCACGAGTCGCTGGCGTTTGGCGTGCTCATCATCTCGATTTCGCTCACCGGTTGGGTGCAGTACGCGCGCACCGTGCGCGGCTCCACGCTGGTGGAGCGCAACAAGGAATATGTGCAGGCAGCCCGCGTCACCGGTGTCTCGCCGCTGCGCATCATGCGCAAGCATGTGCTGCCCAATGTGCTGGGCCCCGTCATGGTGCTGGCCACCATCCAGGTGGCCACGGCCATCATCACCGAGGCCACGCTGTCCTTCCTGGGGGTGGGCGCGCCTCCCACATCGCCCTCGCTGGGCACCCTGATCCGCATTGGTAACGACTACCTGTTCTCGGGCGAATGGTGGATTACCGTGTTCCCCGGCGTCATGCTGGTGCTGATTGCGCTTTCTGTGAACCTGCTGGGCGACTGGCTGCGTGATGCCCTGAACCCGCGCCTTCGCTAAGCCATCACAAGAACAAAAGTCGATACTCCCATGAGCCTTCTAGAAGTCAAAAACCTCGTCGTCGAATTTCCAGGCCGCCGCGGCACCCTGCGCGCTCTGGACGACATTTCCTTCTCCATCGCACCCGGCGAGATCCTGGGCGTGGTGGGTGAATCGGGCGCGGGCAAGTCGCTCACCGGCGCGGCCATCATCGGCCTGCTCGAACCTCCAGGCCGTGTGGCCTCGGGCCAGATCCTGCTCGAAGGCCAGCGCATCGACAACCTGGGCGACGAAGAAATGCGCCACATCCGTGGCCGCCGCATCGGTGCGATTTTTCAGGACCCGCTGACCTCGCTGAACCCGCTGTACACAGTGGGCCGCCAGTTGACGGAAACCATCCTGGCCCACCTGCCCGTGAACGCGGCCGAAGCCCGCCAGCGCGCCATCCAGCTGCTCAAGGACACCGGCATTCCGGCGGCCGAAGAGCGCATTGACCACTACCCGCACCAGTTCTCGGGCGGCATGCGCCAGCGCGTGGTGATTGCCCTGGCCCTGGCGGCCGAGCCCAAGCTGATCGTGGCCGACGAGCCCACCACGGCGCTGGATGTGTCCATCCAGGCGCAGATCATCACGCTGCTGAAAAACATCTGCAAATCGCGCGGTGCGGCTGTCATGCTCATCACCCACGACATGGGCGTGATTGCCGAAACCTGCGACCGCGTGGCCGTGCTGTACGCCGGGCGCGTGGCCGAGATTGGCCCGGTGCACGATGTGATCAACCAGCCCTCGCACCCCTACACCGCCGGCCTCATGGCCTCCATCCCCGACATGGAGCAAGACCGCGAGCGCCTGAACCAGATCGATGGCGCCATGCCGCGCCTGAACGCCATTCCCCAGGGCTGCGCCTACAACCCGCGCTGCCCACAGAAATTTGACCGCTGCATGACCGACCGTCCCGACCTGATGAGTGCCGGAAACACCCGCGCCGCCTGCTGGCTGCACGCCGCTGACAACACCAAGGTGGCCGCATGAGCAGCGCAGTGAATTCCACACACAAGCCCCTGGTGCAGGCGCACGACCTGGCCAAGACCTTCGACGTGTCCGCCCCCTGGCTCAACCGCGTGCTGGAGGGCAAACCCCGCACGCTGCTGCACGCTGTGGACGGGGTGAGCTTCGAGATCGAGAAGGGCAAGACGCTGGCCCTGGTGGGCGAATCCGGCTGTGGCAAGAGCACCGTGGCCCGCCTGCTGGTGGGCCTGTACGACCCCACTCGTGGTGGCCTCACTTTTGATGGGCAAGACGCCCACGCCGCCTTCAAGGGCGGCAATGCCAAGGCCATGCGCCGCCGCATCCAGATGATCTTCCAGGACCCCTATGCCAGCCTGAACCCGCGCTGGCTGGTGGAAGACATCATTGGTGAGCCGCTCAAGGAGCATGGCCTCATCACCGACAAGGCCCAGCTCAAGCAACGCGTGGGCGAGCTGCTGCAGTCGGTGGGTTTGTCGCCGCTGGACATGGTGAAGTACCCGCACCAGTTCTCGGGCGGCCAGCGCCAGCGCATCTCGATTGCGCGCGCCCTGGCCACCGAGCCCGAGTTCCTGGTGTGCGACGAGCCCACCAGCGCGCTCGACGTGTCGGTGCAGGCGCAGGTGCTCAACATCATGAAGGACCTGCAGCGCGAGCGGCAGCTCACCTACCTGTTCATCAGCCACAACCTGGCCGTGGTGCGCCATGTGAGTGACCAGGTGGGCGTGATGTACCTGGGCCGCCTGGTGGAGTTGGCCGACAAGCACACGCTGTTTGACACGCCCCGCCACCCCTACACGCGCATGCTGCTCGATGCCATCCCCAAGATGCACGACACCGGCAAGGCCCGCACCCCCGTGCAGGGCGAGGTGCCCAACCCGCTGAACCCGCCACCGGGCTGCGCCTTCAACCCGCGCTGCCCGCATGTGAACGAGCGCTGCCGCACCGAGCGGCCCCAACTGCTCACGCTGGGCGGCATCCGCATTGCGTGCCATGCGGTGGAAGAAGGGCGCATCTGAGGGGGCGTGAAAACGCACACCCGGTACGCTTTCTGATCTCAATAGCCATCTCTGCCCATACCTGTGGGTAAGGCTTGCTATCAAAAAAATAGCTTCTGGCGCTTATCTATCAAGCGCTAGAGGCTATTTTTGTATGTGGATCTGAATCACGCCTGCGTGGGCAGTGCGCGCCCCAGCAGGTAGTCGATGCAGGTGCGCACCGCGCGCGTCTGGTGCCTGTCGGGCATGTAGAGCATGAACATCTGCGTGCCAAAAATGCTCAGGCGCCATTCGTCCAGCGTGGTCAGCACCTCACCGCTGGTCACGGCGTCTTGCACCACGTAGTCGGGCACCAGGCCCACGCCCAGCCCGGCCAGAATGCCCTGGCGCAGAAACGGAAAGTGCTCGGAGATGATGGTTGGCTCCAGCAGCACCTCCTGGCGCTGCTCACCCTGGTAGCCCCGCAGGCGCAGCTGCTTGCCCACCACGCCTGACGTGATCACCGGCGCAGCCCGCAGCGCCTCGAAGGTTTGCGGCAGGCCCTGCGCTTCGGCATAGGCGCGGGATGCGCAGGCGATGTAGCGCACGCTGCCCAGGTCGCGGGCCACCAGCGTGGGCGGGGGCTCGGGCATCACGCGGATGGCGATGTCCACTTCGTCGCGGATCAGGTCGTCTACCCGGTTTTCAAAGCGCACATCCAGCACGATGCCGGGGTACAGGCGCTTGAAGTCGATCAGCCAGTCAGACATCACCATCTGCCCGTAACCGCTGGGCACGCTCAGGCCCACGCGGCCCTGCAGGCCCTGGCCCAGCGTCGCAATGGTTTCGCGCGCGGCCAGCATCTCGTTCTGGATGGCGCGGCCATGCGCGTACAGGCGCAGGCCCACTTCGGTCGGCTCCACCCGGCGCGTGGTGCGGCGCACCAGTTGCACGCCGACTGACTTTTCCAGCTGGTGCAGGTGGTAGCTCACGTTGGCCCGCGTCATCTTCAAATTGCGGGCTGCCTGGCTGAGGTTGCCTGCGTCCAGGATGTCCACCAGCACGGTGAGCGAAGTGAGTTCCATAACAAAGGTGGTGTGATGAGGCCATGCGCCGCTTTTGTCAAAAGCGTTTTGACAGTCTGTCAATGGACTATGTAATTGTCAAGATAGTTTCGCGCATCAACAATCACCCGGTCATCAACAGCCACCGACCAGGAGACTCCCCGCATGGGCGCTGCCGCTTCCGCCTCTTCCGTTGTTACCACCGCCTTGCATGGTGACGTGCTGGTGGTCACCATCGACAACCCACCGGTCAACGCCCTCGGCGCTGCCGTGCGCCAGGGCCTGCTGGCCGCCATGCAACAGGCGCAGGCCGACGCGGCCGTGGCCGCCGTGCTGCTGGTGGGCGCAGGCAAGGCCTTCATCGCCGGGGCCGACATTCGCGAATTTGGCAAGCCGCCCGTGCCCCCGGCACTGCCCGAGGTCTGCCGCGCCATCGAAGGCTCGGACAAGCCCGTGGTGGCCGTGCTGCACGGCGCAGCGCTGGGTGGCGGGCTGGAAGTGGCCTTGTCCGCCCACTACCGCCTGGCATTGCCCGCCGCCACGGTGGGCTTGCCCGAAGTGAACCTGGGCCTGCTGCCCGGCTCGGGCGGCACGCAGCGCGCACCGCGCCTGATGGGCGTGCAGGGGGCTACGGCCATGATGCTCAGCGGCCAGCACCTCAAGGCCCAGGCTGCGCTGCAGGCTGGTCTGGTGGACAAATTGGTTGAAGGCGCCGACGCGCAGGCCGCAGGCCTGGCCTATGTGCGAGAACTGCTCGCCGCCAAGGCCCCCGTGCGCCGCACCCGTGACCTGGCGATTGCCGAACCTCAGGCTGCGCTGGCCTGGCTGGAAGAGCAAAAGGCCGAGACCGCGAAGAAAGCGCGTGGCCTGTTTTCGCCCCTCAAGATCATCGAATGCGTGCAAGCCGCTGTGCAACTGCCGTTTGACGAAGGCCTGGCCCGCGAACGCGCGCTGTTCATCGAATGCCTGGACAGCCCCCAACGCGCCGGCCTCATCCACGCCTTCTTTGCCGAGCGTGAAGTGGCCAAGGTGCCTGAAGCCCAGGCCGCGCAGCCACGCCCCGTGGCCAGTGTTGCCGTGATCGGTGGCGGCACCATGGGTGCGGGCATTGCCGTGGCGGCGCTGGATGCCGGCCTGCCGGTGACCATGATCGAGCGCGATGCCGAGTCCATCGCCCGTGGCCGTGCCAATGTCGAGAAGGTTTACAACGGCCTGGTGGCCAAGGGCCGCATGACTGAAGCCGCCAAGGCTGCCGTGATGGCGCGCTACACCGGCAGTACCAATTACGCCGACATCGCCCAGGTGGACCTGGTGATCGAAGCCGTGTTTGAAGACATTGAGGTGAAGAAGGCCGTGTTCCGCGAGCTGGACCGCGTGTGCAAGCCCGGTGCCGTGCTGGCCACCAACACTTCTTACCTTGACATCGACGCCATCGCCGCAGCCACCAGCCGCCCGCAGGACGTGATTGGCCTGCACTTCTTCAGCCCCGCCAACATCATGAAGCTGCTGGAGATCGTGGTGCCCGCCAAGGTGGCGGCCGACGTGGTGGCCACGGCGTTCGAGCTGGCCAAGAAGCTCAAGAAGGTGCCCGTGCGCGCCGGTGTGTGCGACGGTTTCATCGGCAACCGCATCCTGGCCGTGTACAAGCAGGCGGCTGACTACCTCATGGAAGACGGCGCCAGCCCTTACGAAATCGACGCGGCCGTGCGCGGCTTTGGCTTTGCCATGGGCCCGTTCCAGGTGACGGACCTGGCCGGTGGAGACATTGGCTGGGCCACGCGCAAGCGCCGCGCCGCCACGCGCGACCCCAAGGCCCGCTACGTGGAAATTGCCGACCGCATCTGCGAGCGCGGCTGGTTTGGCCAGAAGACCGGGCGCGGGTTCTACCTCTACCCCGAAGGCGCCCGCGTAGGCCAGCCCGACCCTGAAGTGCTGGCCATTGTGGATGCCGAGCGCGCCAAGAAAGGCATCACGCCGCGCAGCTTCAGTGCCGACGACATCATGCGCCGCTACATGGCGGCCATGGTGAATGAAGGTGCCAAGGTGGTGGCCGAAGGCATTGCCCTGCGCCCGCTGGATGTGGACGTGACCTTCGTCGCGGGCTACGGCTTCCCGCGCCACCGTGGCGGCCCCATGAAGTGGGCCGACATGACCGGACTGGACAAGGTGCTGGCCGACATCCAGGCCTTTGCCAAGGAAGACCCGCTGTTCTGGAAGCCCGCGCCGCTGCTGGAACAACTGGTGGCCGAAGGCCGCAATTTCGACAGCCTGAACAAGGCGGCTTGATCGCCCCAGCGGTCATCAAAAACAGGAGCTGCCAGCGCTTGTATTTCAATAATTTCAAAGGGTTTTCATGCTGAAAGCCCCGTGAATCAAGCGCCAGCAGCTATCAAAAACAAAGCACTCTCACACACCCAGGAGCCCGCCATGCGCGAAGCCGTCATCGTTTCCACCGCCCGTACCCCGCTGGCCAAGTCGCACCGCGGCGAATTCAACCAAACCCCTGGCGCCCAGCTGGGTGCCTTCTCGGTGCAGGCTGCCGTGCAGCGCGCAGGCATTGACCCCGGCCTGATCGAAGACTTGATCTGGGGCTGCGGCTACCCTGAGGGCACCACCGGCCGCAACATTGGCCGCCAGACGGCGCTGCGCGCAGGCCTGCCCGTCACCGTGGGCGGCACGGTCATCAACCGCTTCTGCTCCTCGGGCCTGCAGGCCATTGCCGTGGCCGCCGGGCGCATCGTGCTTGAAGGCGTGCCGGCCATCGTGGCGGGTGGCGTGGAAAGCATTTCGCTGATGAACCCCGCCGGCCGCAGCGGTGCATCGCACCTGGACCCCTGGCTGGTCGAGCACAAGCCTGCGCTGTTCATGGAAATGATCGACACCGCCGATGTGGTGGCCCAGCGCTACGGCATCACGCGGGAAGACCAGGACGCGTTCTCGCTGCAAAGCCAGCAGCGCACCGCAGCCGCGCAGGCCAGCGGTGTGTTCGACAACGAAATCGTGCCCTGCAAAACCACTATGGCCGAGAAGAACAAGGACACCGGCGAGGTGACCTACCGCGAGGTGGTGGCCACCATGGACAACTGCAACCGCCCCAGCACCACGCTGGAGGGCCTGGCCAAGCTGGAGCCCGTGAAGGGCGCGGGCAAGTTCGTCACGGCAGGCAATGCCTCGCAGCTGTCAGACGGCTCGGCCGCCTGCGTGATGATGGAAGCCAAAGAGGCCGAGCGCCGTGGCCTGCAGGCCCTGGGCGCTTTCCGTGGCTTTGCCGTGGCGGGCTGCGAGCCCGACGAGATGGGCATTGGCCCCGTGTTTGCCGTGCCCCGCCTGCTGGAGCGCGCGGGCCTCAAGGTCGAAGACATCGCCCTGTGGGAGCTGAACGAGGCCTTTGCCTCGCAAGCCCTGTACTGCCAGCGCCAGCTCGGTATTCCGATGGAGCGGCTCAACGTCAACGGCGGTGCCATCTCAATCGGCCACCCCTTTGGCATGACGGGCGCGCGCCTGGCCGGTCACATCCTGCTCGAAGGCCAGCGCCGCAAGGCCAAGGACTCTTCCGTGAAGTGGGCCGTGGTGACCATGTGCATCGGCGGCGGCCAAGGCGCAGCCGGCCTGTTCGAGATTTTCTGATCCACACAACGCAACTTTTTCCTGAAGCAGACGACCGACATGGACCTGAATTTCACCCCTGAAGAAGAAGCCTTCCGCGCCGAGGTGCAGGCTTTCCTGAAAGACAAGCTGCCCGCACGCATCGCCAACAAGGTCAAGGCTGGCCAGCGCCTGACCAAGGCCGACCAGGACGAGTGGCACGCCATCCTGAACGAACGCGGCTGGCTGGCCAACCACTGGCCCGAGGAATATGGCGGCCCCGGCTGGGGTGCTGTCGAGAAGTTCATCTTCGACACCGAATGCGCCCTGGCCGGTGGCCCGCGCATCGTGCCCTTTGGCGTGAACATGCTGGGCCCGGTGCTCATCAAGTTTGGCAACGAGGCGCAGAAGAAATACTGGTTGCCGCGCATCCTGAGCGGTGAGGACTGGTGGTGCCAGGGCTACTCCGAACCTGGCGCGGGCTCGGACCTGGCTTCGGTGAAAACCACAGCCGTGCGCCAGGGGGATCACTACATCGTCAATGGCCAAAAGACCTGGACCACGCAGGGCCAGCACGCCAACATGATCTTCTGCCTGGTGCGCACAGACCGTGAGGCCAAGGCGCAGTCGGGCATCAGCTTCTTGCTGGTGGACATGAAGTCGCCCGGCGTAGAGCTGCGCCCCATCCGCACGCTCGATGGTGACAAGGAAGTCAACGAGGTGTTCTTCACCGACGTGAAGGTGCCGGTGGAAAACCTGGTGGGCGAGGAAAACAAGGGCTGGACGTACGCCAAGTACCTGCTGACCTACGAGCGCACCGGCATCGCAGGCGTGGGCTTTTGCATTGCCGCGCTGGCCAAGCTCCAGGTGATTGCCGCCAAGGTCATGAAAAACGGCAAGCCGCTGGACCAGGACCCGCTGTTTGCCGCCCGCATGGCCCAGGTCGAGATCGACCTGGAGAACATGAAGACCACCAACCTGCGCGTGATTGCCGCCGTGGCGGGTGGCGGAGTGCCGGGGGCTGAAAGCTCCATGCTCAAGATCCGCGGCACCGAGATTCGCCAGGAAATTTTGTCGCTGATGCGCCGCGCCGTGGGCCCGTACGCGCTGCCCTTCATTGAAGAAGCCCAGTACGAAGGCTATGCCGACGAACCCGTGGGCCCGAAAGAGGCTGCCACGGCTGCCGCCAACTACTTCAACTACCGCAAGCTGTCGATCTTTGGCGGCTCCAATGAAATCCAGAAGAACATCATTTCAAAAATGATCTTGGGCCTGTGAGGTTGCCGCGATGAACTTTGAACATACCGAAGACCGCCGCATGCTGGCGGACACCCTGAACCGCTTCGTGGCCGAGCAGTACGGCATCGAAACCCGCAACCACATTGCCTACGGCGACAAGGGTATGGACCCCGCCCTGTGGTCCCGCTTTGCCGAACTGGGCGCGATTGGCGCGCTGTTCCCCGAAGCCGATGGTGGCTTTGGTGGCGCAGGCTTTGATGTGGCTGTGGTGTTTGAAGCCCTGGGCGGCGGCCTGGTGGTGGAGCCTTTCCTGGGCGCACTGGTGGTGGGCCGGGCGCTGGGCCTGGCCGGTAGCGCAGCGCAAAAGGAACACATTGCCAGCATCATCGACGGCAGCACCGTGGTGACTCTGGCGCACGAAGAGCCTGGTGCGCACTACGCCCTGAACCGCGTGACGACCCGTGCTGTGCGCAATGGCGACGGCTGGCTGCTCACCGGCCACAAGGCGGTGGTGGTGCATGGTGACCAGGCGCAGATGCTGCTGGTAAGCGCCCGCACCTCGGGCGCGGTGGACGATGAAGACGGCATCTCGCTGTTCCTGGTGCCGGCCGATGCCGCGCGCCTCACCCGCCGCGGCATGGGCCGCATCGACGGTGGCCGCGTGGCCGAAGTCACGCTGCAGAACGTGCAAGTCGGCGCGGGTGCGCTGCTGGGCGCGGAAGGGCAGGGCTTTGCCACGCTGGAGCGCGCCGTGGGCTGGGGCATTCTGGCCGTGTGTGCCGAAGCGCTGGGTGCGATGGATGTGGCCAAGAAGCACACGCTGGAATACCTGCAAACGCGCAAGCAGTTTGGTGTGCCGATTGGCAGCTTCCAGGCCCTGCAGCACCGCATGGCCGACTTGCTGCTGGAAGTGGAGCAGGCCCGCTCCGCCGTCATCAATGCCGCGGCCGCCATGGACAGCAACGATCGCGCCGAGCGCGAGCGCGCACTGTCGGCCGCCAAGGTCACCATGGGCCGCATTGGTGCGCTGGTGGCTGAAGAAAGCATCCAGCTGCACGGCGGCATCGGCATGACATGGGAGCTGCCGCTGTCGCACTACGCCAAGCGCCTGGTCATGGTGGACCACCAGTTTGGTGATGAAGACCACCACCTGGTGCGCTTCATTGAACTTGGTCGGAGCTGAAGCCATGGAGCAGCCACTGCCTCTGCTGCAACGCCGCGAGGGCGCGGTGCTCGTGCTCTCCAACAACAACCCTGCGGCGCGCAATGCGCTGTCGCCCGCGTTCTACGCGGCGCTGACGGAGGCCCTGGCGCAGGCCGAGGCCGACCCCACCGTGGGTGCCATCGTGCTCACGGGCGAGGGCGGGCACTTTTGCGCGGGCGGTGACTTGCGCCAGTTGGCCAAGCGGCGCGAGCTGCCCGTGGAAGAGCGCCGCGCCAAGCTCGAAGGCCTGCACGACCTGATCCGCGCCGTGCGCGATTGCCGCAAGCCGGTGATTGCCGCAGTGGAGGGCGCTGCTGCCGGTGCCGGCCTGTCGCTGGCGCTGGCTTGCGACATGCTGGTGGCTGCGCGCAACGCCGTGTTCTCGGTCGCGTACGTGAAGGTTGGGCTCACGCCCGATGGTGGCGCCACGGCCTTCCTGGCCGAGTTCGTGTCGCGCCAGGTGCTGACCGAGCTGTGCCTGACGGGCGAGCGCATTTCGGGCGAGCGGCTGCATGCACTCGGCCCGGTCAACCGACTGGCCGAACCGGGTGAGGCGCTGACGCAGGCATTGGCATTGGCTGCGCAGGTAGCCACCGGGCCTGACACCGCGATGGCGAACATCAAGGCCCTGTGCCGCAGCGCCTACGCGCAGCCGCTGGCTGACCAGCTGGAGCTGGAGGCGCAGCTGATGGTGCTGTCACAGGCCACCGAAGAATCCCGCGAAGGCATCGCTGCGTTTCTGGAAAAGCGCCCGGCCGATTTCGCACGCTTGCGCCAGGCTCCTGCCACTGCCGCTACCCAACCCGACACTACGAAATGACCACTACAACACCGACACCCCCGCTGCCCGAGGGCATGGACTTCCCGCTCGAAGGCGTGCGCGTGCTCGACCTCTCGCGCGTGTTCGCCGGCCCGCTGTGCGGCCAGGTGCTGGCCGACTTTGGTGCCGATGTCATCAAGGTGGAGCACCCCGGCCGGGGCGACGACACCCGCGACTGGGGCATGCGCATCGGCAAGACCGAGACCACCTACTACAACAGCATGAACCGCAACAAGCGGTCCATCACGGTGGATTTGCAGACGCCCGAGGGCGTGAAGATCATCCACAGCCTGCTGCCGCAGTGCGACGTGGTGGTCCAGAACTTCAAGACCGGTGGCGCCGAAAAACTGGGCCTGGGCTACGAGCAGCTCAAGGCCATCAAGCCTGATCTGATCTATTGCTCGGTGTCGGGCTACGACAGCTCGGGGCCCGAAGCCAAGCGGCCGGGCTACGACCTGGTGATCCAGGCCGAGGCGGGGCTCATGGCCATCAACGGTGAAGCCAGCCAGCCGCCGCTGAAGTTTGGCGTGGCCGCGGTGGACATGATGACCGGCATGTACGCCGCGCAGGCCGTGCTGGCCGCGCTGTTCCGCCGCGAACGCACGGGCAAGGGCCGCCACATTGAAATGGCGCTGTACGACTGCGGCCTGATGATCACCGGCTATTACGGGCTCGATGCCCTGCTGCTGGGCCACGACCCGCAGCGCTATGGCAACGCGCACCCGTCCATCGTGCCCTACGGCATGTACGACGCGGCCGATGGCCCGCTCATCATCGGTGTGGGCAACAACGCGCAGTTCGACAAGTTCTGCCGCCAGGTGGTGCAGCGCCCCGACATCGTCGAAGACCCCCGCTTTGCCACCAATGTGGAGCGCGCCAAGAACCGCCTGGTGCTGGGCCCCATGCTCAAGGAGTTGATTGCCGGCTTCCCGCGCGATGTGCTGCTGGAGCGCCTGTCTGCTGCGGGCATTCCCTGCGGCAAGGTGGCTGGTTTGCATGAAGCGCTGACCAGCGAACGCACACGCCGTGGCGGCCTGCTCCAAGAGATGCCTCACCCCGTGGCCGGCACCACGCATGTGTTCGCGCCGCCGTACCGGCTCGACGGCCAGCGCCTGCCCATTCGCAACGCGCCGCCCACGCTGGGCGCGGCCACGCGCGATGTGCTGCAGCAGCTGCTGCAACTGCCCGAGGCCGAGCTGCAAGCCCTGCGCGACAAGGGTGTACTGACCCTGCCACCGCTTTGATTGCTATATAAGTAATAGCTGCTAGCGCTTTTAAATAGGGCGCTGCAGCCGGATTTCACTACAACCCAAGGAGACAAAACATGCGTACATCGAACATCCACCGCCGCAGCGTATTGCGAGGCCTGGCCGCTTTGGGCAGCACGGGCCTGCTGGGCTCGGCCCTGGCCCAGGCGGGCAAAGACGGCTGGCCCAGCAAACCCATCCGGCTGGTGGTGCCCTACCAGGCGGGCGGCGCGACCGACATCACGGCCCGCGCTCTGGGCGAAAAGCTCTCGGCCCGCCTGGGCCAGCCCGTGTTGGTGGACAACCGGGGTGGCGCGGGCGGCGTGAGCGGCACCGACCACGCCCTCAAGTCACCTGCCGATGGCTACACGCTGCTGGTGTCTTTGGGCACCACCATGCTCATCAACCAGTTCCTGTACGAGCGCCTTCCCTACCAGCCGCAAAAAGACCAGGCCCTCATCACGCAGATTGCCCTGGCGCCGGTGGTGCTGGTGGTGCCCCCGCAACTGCCGGTGTCCAACGCGCAGGAGCTGATGGCGTACATCGACCGCAACAAAGGCAAGGTCGCCTACGGATCGTGGGGCGCGGGCTCGTATGCTCATCTGGCCGGCGCGTGGCTTTCGGACAAGCTCAAGGCCGACATGAACCATGTGCCCTACAAGGGCGAGGCGCCCATGCTGCAAGACTTGGTGGGCGGTCAGCTCCAGATGGCGTTTGCCAGCCTGCAGTCGGCTCGGCCCTATATCGAGTCAGGTCGACTCAAGACCTTGGCCGTGACCGGCACGCAGCGCATGGACGCACTGCCCAAGGTTGCCACCATGTCCGAACAGGGCATCAAGGACGAGGTGTTCCAGGTGACCGGCTGGCTTGGCATGAGCGCACCTGCCAAGACGCCCCCTGAAGTGATCGCCCGCCTGGGCACCGAGCTGCAGGCCGTGATCGCCATGCCCGAAGTGCGCGAGCGCATCCAGCAGATGGGCTTCATCCCCGTGGGTAGCAGCCCCGAGCAGTTCAACGCCCAGTTCAAGAAAGATGCGCCTGTGTGGGAACGGGTGGTGAAGGTCTCTGGCGCAAAGCTCGACTAACGCCCTCGGAGCCGCTGCCCCTGCGTGGCCGCCCGCGCTTGGGCAGCGTCGTTTGCATAGGGCGCGCCCAGCGCAACAACTGAAAGTAGAAAAAACGGATTCCTGATGAAAAAACAATCCCTTTTCCCCGCCACCTTTTCGCGCCGCGCGGTGCTCGCCGCAACTGCAGCAGTCTCTGCCATCGGTCTGCTGGGCACGGCCCCGGCGCATGCCCAGGCCTGGCCCACCAAGATGATCAAGCTGGTGGTGCCATTCCCGGCGGGCGGCCCCACCGACACGGCCTCGCGCATCGTCGGTCAGCGCCTGTCTGAGCGCCTGGGCCAGCCGGTGGTGGTGGAAAACCGCGCAGGTGCTTCGGGTTCCATCGCGGCAGCCCAGGTGGCCAAGAGTCCGGCCGATGGCTACACGCTGATGATGCTGGCCACGCCCACGCTGCTGGCGCCGCACCTCTACAAGAAGGCAGGCTACGACACGACGAAAGACTTCACGCCCGTGGCCACGGTGTACGACTTGCCCATCGTGGTGGTCGTCAACCCCGCGCAGATGCCTTCGGTGACCGATGTGCAAAAGCTCATCACCCACGCCAAGGCGCGGCCTGGCCAGCTCAACTACACCAGCTCGGGCGCAGGCAGCTTTGGCCACCTGAGCATGGAACTGCTCAAGCAGATGGGCGGCTTTGAAATGCAGCATGTGCCCTACAAGGGCGGCGTGCCCGCCATCACCGACACCATCGGCGGCCAGGTGCCGCTGATGTATGCCGACCTGGTGGCAGCGCTGCCCCACATCCAGGCAGGCAAGCTGCGCGCCATTGCCGTGGGTTCGCCCCAGCGCGTGGCCATGCTGCCCGATGTGAAGACCATTGCCGAGCAGGGCTTCAAGGGCTACGAAGCCGTGTCGTGGGGTGGCCTGATGGCGCCACCCGGCACGCCCAAGGCCGTGGTGGACCGCATCGCCAGCGAGGTCAAGCAGATCCTGGCCGACAAGGAAATTCAGGACAAGCTGCTCACCGCCGGTGCCATCGCCGCCTTCCAGTCGCCTGACCAGATGGCCCAGCGCATCAAGAGCGACTACGCCAAGTGGGGCGCTGTCATCCGCGACAAGGGCATCTCGAACGAGTAAGAGCAGCTCCCAAAACTCCCCTGGCGTCGTTGTTCCGCCTTGTCGTACTGTTTGTACTGTCTGCGGCGGAACGCCTAGCCAGGGCCGCTTCGCCGAGTTTTGTCAGCCGCTCTCAATGTGCCACCCGCACACCAGCAACAAAAACCAAGGAAAGACGTTCCCATGAAAGTTCTCGTACCCGTCAAGCGCGTGGTGGACTACAACGTGAAGGTCCGCGTGAAGTCGGACAACACAG